>NZ_VWWM01000003.1:0-190610 GCF_011752945.1 Paraburkholderia sp. Cy-641 | reverse complement strand
GTGGTGCCGCCGTCCAGCACCACGCCGATACAGCCGATCAGCGCCTCGGCGCCCGTCACGACCGGGCGCCGCCGCGCGCGCAGCGCGAGCCGCGACACGCCGAGCACGAACGCGGCGCTGAACACGACCACCGCCGCGATCAGCGGCAAGGGGATGCCGTAGCCGGGCACGTCGGTGTCCATCAGCATCATCGCGCCGATCACGAACGCGACCACGCCGCCGAAGCCGAGCGAGCCGAAGGTCGGCAAAAACGCCTCGCCGATCAGGAACGCGATGCCGAGAAACACGAGCCCGAGGCCGACGTAGCTGACGGGCAGCATCTGCATCGCGAACAGGCCGAGCAGCAGGCTGATCGCGCCGACCACGCCGGGCAGCACGAAGCCCGGATTGGCGAATTCGAAGAACAGGCCGTACATGCCGAGCATGAGCAGGATCAGCGCGACGCTCGGGTCGGTGATGACGGCGAGAAAGCGGTTGCGCCAGTCGGGTTCGAGCACGACGAGCGGCGCGTGGGCGGTGTGCAGCGTGATGCTGCCGCCCGTCGTCGCGACGGTGCGGCCGTTCAGCTGGCGCAGCAGGTCGGGCACGTCGCGCGCGACGACGTCGACGACGTGCTGCGCGAGCGCTTCCTCGTCGGACAGGCTCACGGCTTCGCGGACCGCGCGCTCGGCCCAGTCGGCGTTGCGCCCGCGCATCTGCGCGAGGCCGCGGATGTAGGCGGCCGCGTCGTGGACCTGCTTGCGCAGTTCGGTCGATTGGGTGTCGAGGGGGAGTGCGCTCGCGGCGGGCGATGGTGGTGTCGCGGCAGGCTCGGCTGCGGCTGCGGCGGTGGCGGGCGCCGATGCGCCTGAGGTGCCTGATGAACCCGATGCCAGGGGGCCGGACGCTGACGGACCGGACGCACTGCCTGACAAGGCGCGCATGTCCGGCAATTCCGGCGTGCCTGGCGTACCCGGTGTTCCCGGCGTACCCGGTAAAGCTGGCGCACCCGGCGCACCGCCGCCCGCGGGCGGCTCGGTCCCGCCGATCCCTATCTGGATCGGTGTCGCGGCGCCGAGGTTGGTGCCTGGCGCCATCGCCGCGATATGGCTTGCGTAGACGATATAGGTGCCGGCGCTCGCGGCCCGCGCGCCGCTCGGCGCGATGAAGGTCGCGACCGGCACCGGCGAGCCGAGGATCGCCTTGATGATCTGCCGCATCGACGTATCGAGCCCGCCCGGCGTATCGAGTTGCAGCACCGCGAGTTGCGCGCGCTGATTCGCGGCGCGTTGCAGGCCGCGCACGATGAAATCGGCGCTGGCCGGCCCGATCGCGCCGTTCACCGGAATCACGACGACGCTGTTCGCGGTGGCCGCCGCGTCAGGGGCGGCATGGGCCGTTTGCACCAGCGCGAAGCCTTCGCGCGCCGAAAATCCGGCCGCGAGCCCGGACGTCAATCCGGCCGCGAACCTGGCGGTGGGGCCGGCGGTGAATCCGGATGCCAGCCCAATCGCCAAGGCCAACGCCAACGCGAACCCCACCGGCAACAGCACCCCGCGCGCGCCGATGGTGCGCATCAACCGGCGCGCCGCACCGCCGCGGATAAGCGGCCTGCGCGAACCGGACTGCCGGAGCGGAAAACGCGTGGACGTGTTCATCGCCGACGGCCACCGCGCCCGCCGCTTAAGTCCGGCGAGCGCGGGCCGATACCTCGATCAAGGCTGGCCTGTTGCCTCTTAAAGCTTAGTCCGATTCCGCGCGGCGCGTGAGTCGCGTGAGGCCGGCACCGCTTGCCGGGCGATAGTCGGCCGGCCGCATGCCGGTCCATTTGCGGAACGCGCGATGAAACGCGCTCGGTTCCGCGAAGCCGACCGCGTTGGCGATGTCGGCGATCGTGCGGTGGGTGCGCTGCAATTCCGCGATCGCGATGTCGCGCCGCAGCGCGTCCTTGATCGATTGATACGTATAGCCTTCCTGCTTCAGATGCCGCCGCAGCGTTGCCTCGGCGACGTGCAGACGCGCGGCCATCTGGTCGGCGGCGGGCCAGTTCGCCGTCGGCAGCGCGCGCAGCGTCTTGCGCACGCGCGCGGCGAGCGAGCCGGCATTGCGGTATTTGACGATGAAGTTGCCCGGCGCATCGCGCAGAAACGCACGGGCCGAGCGCGCGGTCTGGATCACGGGCAGGTCGAGAAACGCCGGTTCGAGATCGACGTACGACTCGGGTTCGTCGAAATGCATCGACTCGCAGAACATCAGCCTGTATTCGTGAGCGGCGGGCGGCGCGGCGCAGCGAAAGCGCGCTTCGAGCAGCGGAATGCGCCGTCCGACGAGCCAGCACACGAGGCCGTACACGAGGATGAAATACGTGGCGTACGCGAACATCGCCGGTGCGGGCGCGCCGGGGCGTTCGACGAATTTCAGCCTCACGCGCTGACGCGTGTCCCGCAGTGAGCCCGTTCCGGGCGCTGCTTCAACCTTCGTTGCGGCACCCGTTTCGGCATTCGTTTCGATGACCGCACCGAGGTCGTCGAGCACGAGCCGCATGAAGCCGACCGCGCGCGCGAGCGCCTGCGCGCCGTTGCGCGCGCCGAGCGCCATCTGCGTCATCGCGACGAAGCTGCCGCTTTTCATCGGGTGCGAGTCCTGGCCGAAGAATTCGTCGTCGAGGGTGCGCGCGATGCCGGTCCAGAGCGCACCGTATTGCGCCGACGACACGCGGCTTTTCGACGACGCGAGCATCGGCGCGGCGATGCCGGCCGCCTCGGCAAGAGGCAGCGCATCGAGGCCGCGCGCCCTCGCGAGCGCGAGCGTTTCCTCGACGAGACTGACGGAGATCGTGCCTTTGTCGCTTTTCATGGGGGGGCGGGTCGATGCCGGCCGAGCGGGGCCGAATCTGGCAAAAGCGCTCAGTGGCGCATGGTAGCGATGCGCAAAATCCCTGTAAACACGGGGCACCGCGTATGCGCATAGTAACAGTATGGCAAAAGCGCTCAATAACAATGAGCGCAGCGAGCATCGAGAGACGCGCCCGGCTTGCCTACACTACAGCGGCAAGCCATGAGCGACGGCGGGGGGCGCGAGCGGGCACCGCGAGCACTTCGAGCCTCGTTCGCACACCCCGGGACGCAGGCATGGACAGTTTCTACACCGACGAACAACGGATGATTCGCGACGCCGCGCGCGACTTCTCCACCGGTTGCCTCGCGCCGCACGCGGCGCAATGGGATCGCGACGCGCAACTGCCGGCCGGCGTCGTCGCGCAGATGGGCGAACTCGGCTTGCTCGGCATGATCGTGCCGTCCGAGTGGGGCGGCTCCTACACCGACTACGTTGCCTACGCGCTCGCGCTCGAAGAGATCGCGGCCGGCTGCGCAGCCTGCGCGACGCTGATGAGCGTGCACAACTCGGTCGGCTGCGGGCCGATCCTCAATTTCGGCAGCGCCGCGCAGAAGGAGCGCTATCTGCGCGACCTCGCGACCGGCCGTACGATCGGCGCGTTCTGCCTGACCGAGCCGCAGGCCGGCTCCGAGGCGAACAATCTGCGCACGCGCGCGGTGCCGCGCGACGGCCACTGGATTCTCAACGGCAGCAAGCAGTTCGTGACCAACGGCGCGCGCGCGAACCTCGCGATCGTGTTCGCCGTGACCGATCCGGAGCGCGGCAAGCGCGGCCTGTCCGCGTTTATCGTGCCGACCGATACGCCGGGCTTCAAGGTCGGCAAACCGGAGCACAAGCTCGGTATTCGCGCGTCCGACACCTGCCCGATTTCGCTCGACGACTGCGCGGTGCCCGCCGCGAATCTGCTCGGCGAGCCGGGCGAGGGCCTGCGCATCGCGCTGTCGAATCTCGAAGGCGGGCGCATCGGCATCGCGGCGCAGGCGGTCGGCATCGCGCGGGCCGCGTTCGACGCCGCGCGCCGCTACGCGAGCGAGCGCGAGCAGTTCGGCAAGCCGCTCCGGGACCATCAGACGATCGCCAACATGCTCGCGGACATGGCGACGCGCCTGAATGCCGCGCGCCTGCTCGTGCATCACGCGGCGCGGCTGCGCTCGGCGGGGCGGCCGTGTTTGTCGGAGGCGTCGCAGGCGAAGCTGTTCGCCTCGGAACTGGCCGAGGAAATCTGCTCGAACGCGATCCAGATTCATGGCGGCTATGGCTATCTGGAGGATTACGCGGTCGAGCGGCATTACCGCGATGCACGCATCACGCAGATTTACGAGGGGACGAGCGAAGTGCAGCGGATGGTGATCGCGAGGCATGTTTGAGCGCAAAATAGCCTGGCCGTGGGTCGTTCGCGGCGGGCATGTGGCAACCTCGGCAGCAACTACGGCAAAAAATGGAGCGCGCAGCGCGCCATGCGCGACTGCTTTGCATGGGATCGGAGTAAGCGCTGAAACGCCAACTCCGGATCGACAACTAAAGCGCTAACTCTGATCGACCGCGTTGCATGGGATCAGAATAAGCGCTGAAGCGCTAACTCAGATCGACATTGGAGACGACGATGACAGCAGCGAAAGCCTTTCTCGACGCGCGCGATCTGCTCTTGCGCCATCGGACCGACTACGAGCGCGCGTATCGCGAATTCGCCTGGCCGACGCTGGGCGAGTTCAACTGGGCGCTCGACTACTTCGACGCAATCGCGCGCAACAACGACAACCCCGCGCTGTGGATCGTCGACGATCCGTCCAGCGACGGCCTGCGCCTCTCCTATGCGCAGATGTCGGAGCGCTCCGCGCGCATGGCGAATTTCCTGCGCGGCGCCGGTGTCGGCCGTGGTGACCGCGTGCTGCTGATGCTGCCGAACCGCGTCGAACTGTGGGACGTGATGCTCGCGGCGATGAAGCTCGGCGCGATCGTGCTGCCCGCCACCACCCAGCTTTCCGCCGACGACGTGCGCGACCGCGTGCAGATCGGCGGCGCGAAGTTCGTGGTGGCCGATAGCGCCGAACTCGCCAAGTTCGACACGCTCGACGTGCCGCTCACGCGCTTCTCGGTTGGCACGCCGCGCGAAGGCTGGACCGATCTCGCCGCCGCCCGCGAGGCATCGCCGCACTTCGCGCCCGACGGCGTCACGCGCGCGAGCGATCCGCTGCTGCTGTACTTCACGTCCGGCACGACGTCGAAGCCGAAGCTCGTCGAGCACACGCACGAGAGCTACCCGGTCGGCCATCTGTCGACGATGTACTGGATCGGCCTGCAGGCGGGCGATATCCACTGGAACATCAGTTCGCCGGGCTGGGCCAAGCACGCGTGGAGCTGCTTCTTCGCGCCGTGGAACGCGCAGGCCTGCGTGTTCGTGTTCAACTTCGCGCGCTTCGTGCCGAAGGACACGCTCGATGCGCTCGTGCGCTTCAACGTGACCACGCTGTGCGCGCCGCCCACCGTGTGGCGCATGCTCGTGCAGGAGCACCTCACCGATTATCCGGTCAAGCTGCGCGAGATCGTCGGCGCGGGCGAGCCGCTCAATCCCGAGATCATCGAGCGCGTGAAGCACGCATGGGGCATCACGATTCGCGACGGCTTCGGTCAGACCGAAACCACCTGCCAGATCGGCAACTCGCCGGGGCAGCCGGTCGTGCCGGGCTCGATGGGTCGTCCGCTGCCGGGCTACACGGTCGAACTGCTCGATGCCGACGATCAGCCGGTCAGCGAGGGCGAGATCGCCTTGCCGCTCGCCAAGCGGCCGCTCGGTCTCATGACGGGCTATGCGAACAACGCGAACGCGACGGCCCAGGCGATGCGCGACGACTTCTATCGCACCTCCGATGTCGCGCTGCGCCGCGACGACGGCTACTACGTGTACGTCGGCCGCGCCGACGACGTGTTCAAATCGTCCGACTACCGGCTGAGCCCGTTCGAACTCGAAAGCGTGCTGATCGAGCACGAGGCGATCGGCGAGGCGGCCGTCGTGCCGAGCGCCGACGCCGTGAAGCTGTCGGTGCCGAAGGCGTTCGTCACCGTGCGCCAGGGCTACGTGGCCGGGCCCGAACTGGCGCGCGCGGTGTTCGCGTTCTCGCGCGAAAAGCTCGCGCCGTACAAGCGGATTCGCCGCCTGCAATTCAGCGAATTGCCGAAGACGATCTCCGGCAAGATTCGCCGCGTCGAATTGCGGCGCCGCGAAATGGAGCGTGCGGCCGAACCCGCGCGTCTGCCCGACGAGTACTGGGAAGAGGATTTTCCCGACCTGCGTTGATCGTTGGGGGCGAGTCTCCGGAGCGTCTTTGGAACGTCAGCCGGTTGATCGTGCTGTCTGTTTGCGGGGCCGCTTGTCAGCATGATTTATCAGCACGATTTGTCAGGGCGGCTCGCAGGCTCGCTGCCCGGATCGCTTCCAGACTCGCTTGCCGGCCCGCTCACAGGATTGTTTATCGGCCCTCGTGTCGCTTCGTCCGCATCCCCATGCCGACGCGAGGCCCACGCTTTTTCCTTCCCATCGCCGTCCGGCCGCCGCGCGGCCATCGCACAGGAGTTTCAGCATGAGCATCGTTGCTTCGAACGCTTCGAACGAGAGCGGCTGCGCCGCCGCCGCTGGCGCCGTCTCCACCGTCAAGCTGCTGATCGACGGCGAATTCGTCGAATCGCAGACGACCGAGTGGCGCGACATCGTCAACCCGGCGACGCAGGCGGTGCTCGCGCGCGCGCCGTTCGCGACCGTTGCCGAAGTCGATGCCGCCGTGCGCAGCGCGCAGGCCGCGTTCAGGACCTGGAAGGACACGCCGGTCGGCGCGCGCATGCGCATCATGCTCAGGTACCAGGCACTGATTCGCGAGCATATGCCGCGCATCGCGAAGACGCTTTCCGCCGAGCAGGGCAAGACGATTCCCGATGCCGAAGGCGACATCTTCCGCGGTCTCGAAGTGGTCGAGCATGCCTGCTCCATCGGCACCTTGCAGCAGGGCGAATTCGTCGAGAACGTCGCCGGCGGCGTGGACACCTACACGCTGCGTCAGCCGCTCGGCGTATGCGCCGGCATCACGCCGTTCAACTTCCCGGCGATGATCCCGCTGTGGATGTTCCCGATGGCGCTCGTCTGCGGCAACACGTTCGTGCTGAAGCCGTCCGAGCAGGACCCGCTCTCGACGATGCAGCTCGTCGAACTCGCGCTCGAAGCCGGCGTGCCGAAGGGCGTGCTCAACGTCGTGCATGGCGGCAAGGAGGTGGTCGATGCGCTCTGTACGCACGAACTCGTGAAGGCGATTTCGTTCGTCGGCTCGACGGCGGTCGGCACGCACGTGTACCGCCTCGGCAGCGAGCACGGCAAGCGCGTGCAAGCGATGATGGGCGCGAAGAATCACGCGGTCGTGCTGCCCGACGCGAACCGCGAGCAGACGCTCAATGCGCTCGCGGGCGCCGCGTTCGGCGCGGCGGGGCAGCGCTGCATGGCGACTTCGGTCGCGGTGCTGGTCGGCAGCGCGCGCGAGTGGCTGCCCGAACTCGTCGCGAAGGCGCAGACGCTGAAGGTCAACGCGGGCCACGAGCCCGGCACCGACGTCGGCCCGGTGGTGTCGCGCGCGGCGAAGCAACGCATTCTCGGCTTGATCGACGCGGGCGTGAAGGAGGGCGCGACGCTCGCGCTCGACGGCCGCGATGTGCGGGTGCCCGGCTACGAGCAGGGCAACTTTATCGGCCCGACCGTGTTCAGCGACGTGACGACCGGCATGGAAATCTACCGCACCGAAATCTTCGGGCCGGTGCTCGTGGTGCTGAGCGTCGCGACGCTCGACGACGCGATCGCGCTCGTCAATGCCAATCCGTTCGGCAACGGCGTTGGCCTCTTTACGCAAAGCGGCGCGGCGGCGCGCAAATTCCAGAGCGAGATCGATATCGGCCAGGTCGGCATCAATATCCCGATTCCGGTGCCGGTGCCGTTTTTCAGCTTCACCGGCTCGCGCGGCTCGAAGCTCGGCGACCTCGGTCCGTACGGCAAGCAGGTCGTGCAGTTCTATACGCAGACCAAGACGGTCACGGCGCGCTGGTTCGACGACGACACCGTCAACGATGGCGTCAATACGACGATCCGCCTGCGCTGAGCGCGCACGGCGCAACGCGAAAACACGGAGACGACACCATGAAAATAGGCTTTATCGGACTCGGCAACATGGGCGCGCCGATGGCGTTGAACCTGCTTAAGGCGGGCCATGCGGTGAGCGTGTTCGACCTCAGCGCGCAGGCCGTGCGCACGCTCGCCGACGCGGGCGCGCAGGCGGCCGGCTCGCCACGGGCGGCCGCGAGCGAGGCCGAATGCGTCATCACGATGCTGCCCGCGGCGCCCCACGTGCGCAGCGTGCTGACCGCCGACGACGGCATCCTCGCCGGCATCGCGCCGGGCGTGCCGATCGTCGATTCGAGCACGATCGATCCGGCCACCGTGAAAGCCTGCGCCGAACTCGCGGCGCGTCACGGCAACGCCTTCGTCGATGCGCCGGTTTCGGGCGGCACCGGCGGCGCGGCGACCGGCACGCTGACCTTCATGGTCGGTGGCAGCGCGAGCGCGTACGAGCAGGTCAAGCCGGTGCTCTCGGCGATGGGCACGAACATCGTGCATTGCGGCGATACCGGCACGGGCCAGGTCGCGAAGATCTGCAACAACCTCGTGCTCGGCATTTCGATGGCGGGCGTCGCCGAGGCGATGTCGCTCGGCGAGGCGCTCGGCATCGATACGAAGGTGCTCGGCGGCATCATCAATACGTCGACGGGGCGTTGCTGGAGTTCGGATACGTATAACCCGATGCCGGGCGTGATCGACAGCGCGCCGTCCTCGCGTGGCTATAGCGGCGGCTTCGGCACCGACCTGATGCTGAAGGACCTCGGCCTCGCCACCGATGCGGCGCGCAGCGTGCGGCAGCCGGTCTACCTCGGCGCGCTCGCGCAGCAGCTTTATCAGACGATGAGCACCCACGGCGCGGGACGGCTGGATTTTTCGGCGGTCATCAGGCTATATCGTCAAGATGGCCGCGAAGCGAGCGGCGGGGGCGCGCGATGATCGAACTCGACTACGCGCACGACGGCGCTGTCGCGCTGCTCACGCTCCGGCGTCCGCCCGCTAATGCGTTCACGCCCGATGGCCTGCTGCAATTGCAGCGCCTCGTCGGACAATTGAACGGCGACGCGCGCGTGCGCGCGCTCGTCATCACCGGCGACGGGCCGAAATTCTTCAGCGCGGGCGCCGATCTGAACACGCTCGCCGACGGCAATCGCGAAGTCGCGCGGATCGCGGCGGCGCGCTTCGGCGCGGCGTTCGAAGCGTTGCAGAACGCGCGGCCCGTCGTGATCGCGGCGCTCAACGGCTATGCGATGGGCGGCGGGCTCGAATGCGCGCTCGCGTGCGATATCCGCATCGCCGAACAGCACGCGGTGCTGGCCTTGCCCGAGACCTCGGTCGGTCTGCTGCCGTGCGGTTGCGGCACGCAGACGCTGCCGTGGCTGGTCGGCGAGGGCTGGGCCAAGCGCATGATCCTGACCGGCGAACGTGTCGACGCGGCGACCGCGCTGCGCATCGGTCTCGTCGAGGAAGTCGTCGAGCGGGGCGCCGCGCGTGAGGCGGCACTGGCGATGGCGCAACGCGTGACGGGTCTGAGCCCGCAGGCGGTGAGCTTCAGCAAGGCACTGATCCATCAGGCGCGCCATGGGGTGCCGCGCGCGGCGGCGCTTGCGCTCGAACGCGAGCGTTTCGTCGATCTGTTCGATGGCGCCGATCAGCGCGAAGGCGTCAATGCGTTCCTCGAAAAGCGCGCGCCGCGCTGGCAGGCGAGCGAACCGCACACTGAGGCGCACGGGTCTGCCGGCGGAGCGTGATGCGGGGCCACGGCGTGGGAGCATGACGCGGGAGCGAGCTTGATCGATCGTTGCCGATGGCGGGTTGTCCAGTGGTCGCGGCGGCTGGGTGGGCCGGAATCGAGCGGTTCCGGGTGGCGCGAAATGTCGAGCGGATGGCGCGAATCGCGTACCGTCGAGCCGGGAACGCCGCTTGCTATATCTGAGGGATTACCCGGGTAGCAATCGCATGATGCGAATCGCGGCATGCGACGAAAGCGGTTCCTGAGCCGCACGCCGAGGCGCGTCGCGAGCCGCGCACGGCGGTTCAGGCAAGGCCGCTGCCCGGGTTGCCGTTTCAATCCCACGAGGACAGCGCCATGAACAGAAATCGGGTAGAAGGTACAGCGAAGGAACTGAAGGGCTCGATCAAGGAAGCGATTGGCAAAATTACCGGTAATCGCGTGCAGCAGGCCGAGGGTGCGGCGGAAAAGCTTGCCGGGCGGATGCAGGCCAAGGTCGGCGAAGCGGCCGATGCGATGCTCGAACAGCTGAAGAGTTGACGTTTTCTCACGTTGCGCGGGGGTTCCCCTTGCCGTGCACCGCTGCGTGCAGACAGTGCGCAGGCGGCGGCCCGCGCGCAACTGTGCGTATGAGCACGCGCAAGACCGCGCGCAGGACCACGGACACGGCCCATGCCGCTCGTACCCGCGAACCCGTCGGTCACACGCGGCCCGCGCGCACCTGATACAGTCGGATGTCCCCGGCGCCGGTAAGGCGCCGGATCACATCGCCTATTCGAGGACGGTTCATGCTGGGATTCGATGTCGGCACGGCCAGGAAAGTCTGGACCGCGGCCCTGCTCGCGTTGCTGTTCTTCGTCATCTATGTCGCGTCGACGACGGTGCTCGTCATCATCTTCGCGGTGTTCTTCAGCTATCTGATCTATCCGATGGTCGCGCTCATCGAGCGTGTGAGACCGCGCCGCGTGCCGCGCGTCGCCTCGATCGCGCTCGTGTTCGTCGTCGTGGTCGCGCTGCTCGCGGTGGTCGGCTCGCTGTTCGGCGTGCAGTTGCAGGATCAGGCGACGCGTCTGCTCGCGCAATTGCCCGAGCTGATGCGCACCGACGTGCCGAACCGTCTGCCGCTGCCGCATTTTCTCGAACCGCTGCGCGAGCGCATCGTCGACTTCGTGCGCAGCCAGATCGAGACCGGCTCCGACAAGGCCGTGCCGGTGGCGCGCAGCCTCGGCCTCGGCGTCGTGCATGCGGCGAGCAACCTGATCTATCTGGTGCTGATTCCGATCCTGAGCTTTCTGCTCATCAAGGACGGCGCGCACATGCGCGATGCGTTTCTCGCGCTGCTGAACCGGCGGCATCGCGCGCTGTGGAGCGATATCGTCGACGACGTGAACGTTCTGCTCTCGAAGTATGCGCGCGCGATGCTGTTTCTGTCGCTCGCGACGCTGCTGTGCTACGGCGTTGCGTTCTCGCTGCTCGGCGTGCCGTACGCGTTTCTGCTCGCGGTCAGCGCGGGCCTGCTCGAATTCGTGCCGTTCGCGGGGCCGCTCGCCGCGGTCGCGATCACGCTCGTGGTCGCGGTGTTCAGCGGCTATCCGCATCTGCTGTGGCTGGTGATTTTCATCGGCCTGTACCGGCTCTTTCAGGACTACGTGCTCAATCCTTATCTGATGAGCGAAGGGGTCGAGGTCAGTCCGTTTCTCGTGATCGTCGGCCTGCTCGCCGGCGATCAGCTCGGCGGCGTGGCGGGGATTTTTCTCGCGGTACCGGTGATCGCGATGCTGAAGATCGTGATCGGGCGGGCGCGGGTTTTCTACGCGACATCGCACGATGAAGGGGACGCCGCGCGGCGCGTGCCGGTGGAGAAGACGGATTGACGGAGCGCGGCGGGGCGCAACGGTTCTGGTATCTTGACGCGCAATCCAGTTCCGACGTACCGCTCGCTCCCTCATGGCGCTCACCTTCAATCTGAACAACCTCATCACGTTTCTCGCTGTTGCCGAAACGCTCAGTTTCCGCCGCGCGGCGGAACAGATTCACACGTCCCAGTCCGCTGTCAGCGCCCGCATCGGCCAGCTCGAAGATCGGCTCGGCGTGCGCCTGTTCCATCGAACGACGAGGCAGGTCACGCTGACCGACGAAGGGCAGCAACTGTTCGTCGTGGCCAAGACGGCGGTCGAGGACATGGAGCGGGTCGCCGAATCGTTGCGCAAGAAAGCGGCTTTGCAGAGCGGCGAACTGACGATCGCCGCCGTCCCGTCGATTGGACAGACGGTGCTGCCGACTATCATGGGCGAGTTCCATCGCCGGCATCCGGGCGTGACGCTGAAATTGCTCGACGTGGACTCGCGGCGCTGCATCGAGATGATGGAAGCGGGCGTGGTCGATCTGGCGATCGTCTCGGATCTCGAAGACCGTCACCACACGGTTTTCGAGCCGCTCTTCTGGGACGAATGTTTCCTCGTCGTGCCGCGAACGCATCCGCTCGGCGAGCGGCGCAGCATTTCCCTGCGCGAAGCCGCGCAATACCCCCTGATGGCGAGTCCCAGGGGGACGACCCTATGGCAGATCATCGAGCGTGCGTTTGCGGCATGCGGCGCCACGCCCGTCGCGCATCAGGAAACCTGGAACATGTCGACTCTCGTGCGGCTGGTCGAAGAGGGTTTCGGCATGGGTATCGTGCCCGAGATCTGTCTCGGCAAGCTCGACGTGTCGCGCTGCACGGTCCTGTCGCTGGAAGAGCGCGTGGGCCGCATGATCGGCGTGGCGCGCCTGACGGATCGCTCGGAAACGCCCAGCAGCGCGGCGTTTCGCCAGTTGCTCGGCGAACGGACGCCGCCGCTGCGGGCGGCGCGCCCGTAGCAAGCATCGCTGGGGTTGCGTCGTCGGCTCCGCGCCGATTGTGCGCCGATTGATCGGATTTCAGCATCAATCGATAAGAAACGAGCGATTGTGGGCGCTTCACGCTGTCGACATAATCGCTTCAACAAGGCCGGCTAGCGCGTTGCCGTAGCGGCCGCAGATCAAGAATACGAAACTGCTGGAGACAGATTGCCATGTATGCAGAGCCGAGGCGTATCAAGACGGAAGTGTTCGCGACGTTGCCCGACGAATTCAGGCAGCCGCAGGCCTCGTCGGAGTGGCACGCCCAGCAGCCGGCCGGCATGCCCGGCCATTCCCTGCTCGAAGGTCCGTCGTTCGACCGGCACGGCAACCTCTGGTGCGTCGATATCCCTTGGGGCCGCATTTTCCGCGTCAGTCCCGAGGGCCGCTTCGAGTTGATGCACACCTATGACGGCGAGCCCAACGGCCTGAAAATCCACGAGGACGGCCGGATTTTCGTCGCCGACTACAAGAACGGCATCATGCTGTTCGATCCCGTAGAAAAGACCGTGCGGCCCGTGCTGGAACGGGTTCATCTCGAACGGCTCAGGGCCGTCAACGATCTGGTGTTCGCCTCGAACGGCGATCTCTACTTTACGGATCAGGGTCTCTCGGGCCTGCACAATCCCAACGGACGGGTCTTCTGTCTGCGCAAGGACGGGCAGATCGATTGCCTGATGGACAACGTGCCGAGTCCCAACGGACTGGTGCTGAACCGCGAGGAGTCGGCGCTCTATGTCGCCGTCACGCGGGCCAATGCCATCTGGCGCATTCCGTTGTTGCGCGGCGGCCGGACAGCCAAGGTCGGGTGCTTCATCCAGATGTCCGGCGGCGGCGGCCCGGACGGGCTCGCGCTCGACGAGGACGGCAATCTGGCGGTCGCGCATGTCGGTATCGGCGCGGTGTGGCTGTTCTCGGCGCGCGGCGAGCCGATGTACCGGATTCAGTCCGAGATCGGCTATCACACGACCAACGTCGCCTACGGCGGCGCCGAGCGCAAGACGCTGTTCATTACGGAATCGGAAAGCGGCACGATTCTGACGGCGGCCATGCCGGTGGCAGGGCGTTGGATGTACTCCGGCGTTTGAGCGCCGACTCGGGGCCCCGGGAGCGATCGGGGTCGATGCCGGCATCGGGAAGCAGGAATTTAAGTTAGTTATCCATATAAGTTGGACGGCAGAGGTGCTGCACGCGATGTCCACGATATGGCGGATGACCATGAAGAATGGAGAAGAAGCGTGCTGAGATTCGAGAACAAGGTGGCGATCGTGAGCGGCTGCGGTTCCTCGTTGCCGGGCTGGGGAACGGGTAAGGCGATTGCCGCGGTGCTGGCGCGCCAAGGTGCCCAGGTGGTGGGGCTCGATGTGAACGAAGAGGCGCTGGCCGACACGCGCGCCGTTATCGAAGGCGAGGGCGGCAAGCTGAAGGCCATGCTATGCGACGTGACGGACCCGCGCAGCATCGACCAGGTCGTGCGTCAGACGCTCGACGCCTACGGCCGCATCGACGTGCTCGTGAACAACGTCGGCGTGTCCGCGCCGGGCAACGTGGTCGATATGAGCGAAGAGCTGTGGGACCGGCAATTCGACATCAATCTGAAGAGCGTCTTCCTGATGTGCAAGGCGGTCCTGCCCGTGATGGACCGGCAACGCAGCGGCAACGTCGTCAACGTTTCGTCGCTCTCGGCGTTGCGCTACAGCGGCAAGCCGCAGATCGCCTACTCGTCGAGCAAGGCGGCGCTGATCCAGTTCACGCGGATGGCCGCCTTGATGCACGGCGAAAACAATGTGCGCCTGAACTGCGTCATTCCGGGGCTGATTACCACGCCGCTGGTCCAGCGCCTCGCCGACCAGTTCGGCGGCGGCGATTACGAAGCCTATCTCAAGCGCCGCAACGCGCAGGTTCCGCTGGCTCAGGAAGGGGACGCCTGGGATGTCGCCAACGCGACGGCATTTCTGGCGTCCGACGAGGCGCGCTATATCACGGCGACAGAAATTCTGGTCGACGGGGGCTCGGCCTCGACCATGCGTTAGCCACGAGCAGAAGCAACACACACGCACCGCACACGCAATGCCCCTACAGCGACACGACAAGAATCGCTGACACATGCCAATCACGATCGGAGACAGACATGCAACCCACCGCGTACGCGGCTAACCGGCTTGACCGCCTGCCTTTGAGCGGTTTTCACTGGCGTCTTCTGTGCATCATCGGCTTCGGCCTGTTCCTCGAGTTTTTCGATCTGTACACCGGCGGCGCCATTGTCGGCGTGCTGCTCAAGCAGGGATGGTCGACGCTGCAGCTCAATGCGCTGTTCGGCACGCTGACGTTCGCCGGCCTGACCGTCGGCGCGCTGCTGGCGGGGATCATCGGCGACCGCTACGGGCGGCGCGTCGCCTATCAGATCAATCTCGTCGTCTTCGGTATCGCGTCGTTTGCGGCGGCGGTCGCGCCGAACATGTACTGGCTCAGCGCGATCCGTTTCATCATGGGGCTCGGCATCGGCGCCGAGGCGGTCATCTCGTACGGGATGCTCGGGGAATTCGTGCCGCCGGGCTATCGCGGCCGCATGCTGGCCTTTCTGTCGGTGTTCGGCAACTCGGCGGTCTTTGTCGGCTCGCTGGTGAATCTCTGGGTCATTCCGCATTTCGGCTGGCGCTACGTATTCGTGATCGCGGGCGTTCTGGCCGTGGTGCTGTGGATCATGCGCCGCTCGATTCCCGAATCGCCGCGCTGGCTCGAAACCCAGGGCCGGATCGACGATGCCGAGGCGGTGCTGCAGCGGATCGAGCGCCGCGTGGCGCGCGGCGGCGAACTGCCTGCCTATGCGCGCGAACTGCCCGCGCCGGCACCGCAGGTCTCCATCGGCGTATTGTTCGCGCCGCCGATCCTCGTGTGCATCGGCTTCAGCATCTACGGCCTGATCAACTGGCTGCCGACGTTCTTCATTCAGCAGGGCTTCGACATCGTCAAGTCGCTGACGTGGACCACGGTCATCACGCTGGGCGGCCCGGTGGGCTCGCTGCTCGGCGTCGCGGTGTCGGACCGGGTGGGCCGTCGTCCCGCGATCATTACGTCGTGTCTCGTGACCGCGGTGTGCGGCCTGATCTATCAGCAGGTCGACTCGGCGTATGCGCTGATGGGCGTCGGCTTTCTGCTCGTCTGCTCCATCTACGTGCTGGTGGCGGTCGGGCAAGGGGCTTACGTGCCGGAACTGTTCTCGACGTCCTATCGCCTGCGCGGCACCGGCGTTTGCATGACGGCGGGACGGCTGGCCAGCGCGGGATGCCAGTTCTTCATCCTGTGGCTGTTCACGACGGGCGGGGTGCTGATGGTGGTCGGTTCGGTGGTCGCCGCGCAGTTGCTGCTCGCGTTCGCGGTGTGGGCCATCCGGATCGAGACGCGCGGCAAGCGGCTCGAGGAACTCGATTCGGGCGTGCGTGGCGGCGCGCTCACGGACAGTCACTCCTACAGCCGCGGTCAATAACACTGACGGGCGTATCGCGCATGATGCGTCCGCTTATCCCCTGGAGGTCACATGGGTTCATCACGCAAGGTCATCATTACCTGCGCCGTGACTGGCGCGATTCATACGCCCACGATGTCGCCGCATCTGCCGGTCACGCCCGACGAGGTCGCGCAGGCGTCGATCGGCGCCGCCGAAGCCGGCGCGGCGGTCATTCATCTTCACGCGCGCGACCCGCATGACGGCCGTCCGACGCAGGACCCGGCCGCTTTCGCCGAGTTTCTACCGCGCATCAAGAGCGCGACCGATGCCGTCATCAACCTGACCACGGGCGGCAGTCCGCATATGACGGTCGAAGAGCGCCTGCGTCCGGCCACGCACTATCGGCCCGAACTCGCCTCGCTCAATATGGGCTCGATGAACTTCGGGCTCTATCCGATGCTGGATCGTTTCAAGGAATTTGCCCACGGGTGGGAGCGCGAGCATCTGGAGCGCAGCCGTGACCTGGTGTTCAAGAACACGTTTGCCGATATCGAGTTCATTCTCAAGACATGCGGCGATAACGGCACGCGCTTCGAATTCGAGTGCTACGACACGTCGCACCTGTACAACCTTGCGCATTTCGTCGACCGCAAACTGGCGACGCCGCCATTCTTCGTGCAAACGGTCTTCGGCCTGCTCGGCGGGATCGGGCCGCACCCCGAGGACCTGGCGCATATGAAGCGGACCGCGGACCGGCTGTTCGGCACCGACTTCGTATGGTCGGTTCTGGGCGCGGGACGCCATCAGATGCCGCTTGCTTCGATGGGCGCGGCGCAGGGCGGCAACGTACGGGTGGGACTGGAAGACTCGCTCTGGATCGCGCCTGGCGAACTGGCGCAAACCAATGCCGCCCAGGTCCGCAAGATCCGGCAGATACTCGAAGGCTTGTCGCTCGAGGTCGCCACGCCTGCCGAGGCGCGAGCGATGCTCGGCCTGAAAGGCGCGCAGAACGTCAACTTCTGACGAGGCTCGCGCCGGGCTGCCGTCAACCAGAATATGAGCCGAAAGCAAGCCGCAAGCCGATGTCGTCGGAGCATGACAGCGCATGACATCGGTGGTCGATAGCGGCTTTTCCCCACCTCTACCGGAGTTCAGTATGGCTAACATTACGTATGTACCGATCGATCTCGCCGAACCCAGGGAGATCGTCGACGCGGTTCGCGCACGCCGCGGCGGAACGCTGTCGCATCTCGACCGCATTCTGCTGCATAGTCCGAACCTCGCGCAGGGATGGAACACCTACCTCGGTGCCGTGCGGCAACGGCTGTCCATCGATGCCAGGTTGCGTGAAATCATTATTTGCTGCGTCGCTTCACTGAACGACGCGGAGTACGAGTTTTATCACCACGCGCCGGAATTGCTGAAGGCGGGCGGAACGCAGCAGCAGGCGGATGCGTTGCGCAACGTCGAGGCCGCGGTGGCCGACGAGCATCTTTTCAGCGCAAGCGAACGCGCGGCGATCCGGTTGACGCTTGAAATGACGCGTGACGTCAAGGTCAGGCCCGACACGCTGGCACAGGCGCGAGCGGCGCTGGGTAGCGATCAGGCGATCGTCGAGGCGATTGCGACGGCTGCCGCGTACAACATGGTTTCCCGCATGATCGTCGCCTGCGGCATCGAGCCGGAGTCGGGGCATTGAGTTTTTCGGCGGCCCGCCGCCACAGCCTGGCGGGCCGGTCTCGCGCGCATGCTAATCTTGCTCACTTTGCAGAAGTCATACGGCAGAGCAGATAGCATGATGGAAGCCTTCGATCCGGACGGCATCGGGCAAGCGGTCTTCGTGGTCGGCGAGCGCCACGAGATGCTGGACGAACCTTGGCGCGCGCATCGGCGCGCCACGCTGATTCACGTGAACGACGGTGTGCTGACGGTGCGCACCGAAGCCGGCCGTTGGGTCGTGCCGCCCGGCCGCGCGCTGTGGATTGCCGCGGACACGCGGCATTGCCTGCGCGCGGCGCGTCCTGTGGAACTGCATGTGCTTTATGTCGCGCCGGATTGCGCGGCGGACCGCACGGCGTTTTCCGCTAGCAAGGATGCGCCGCAGTTCGGGTTCGCATCCGCGTCTTTATCTGCGTCTTTATCCGCGCGTTTCTCCATTTCATCGCCCGCTTCGCAGCCGACCTCTACGCCATGGCCCGCGCAAACCGGCGCGCTCGTTCCGGATGCGCTCGTGCAGGCGCTGCTCGCCGTCGCGGCCGGTTTGCCGCACGATGTGCCACTCGACGAACCCGCGCGCCGCCTTCTGCACGTGCTGCTGGACCGCCTCGCGGTCTTGCCCGCGGCGCCGCTTGGTTTGACCTGGCCGCGCGATCCGCGCGCGCAGCGGATCGCCGATGCGCTCAGCGCCGATCCGGCGCAATCGCTGATACTTGAGGAACTCGCCGCGGCTGCGGGCGTGACGGCCCGCACGGCCGCGCGTCTGTTCGCGAAGGAAACGGGGCAGACCTTCGGGCAATGGCGCCAGCAACTGCGCCTGCTGGCCGCGCTCGAACATCTCGGCGCCGGCGAAAGCGTCACGCAGGTGGCGCTCGCAGTCGGCTATAGCGATGTGTCGTCGTTTATTGCCGTGTTTCGCGAGGCGTTCGGCGATACGCCGGCGCGGTATTTTCGTTGATGCGGCGTTGCTGCCGCTGCGTTGTCGAGTTTGCTGTCTGGTGCTGAGTGCTGAGTGCTGAGTGCTGAGTGCTGAGTGCTGAGTGCTGAGTGCTGAGTGCTGAGTGCTGAGTGCTGAGTGCCGAGTGCCGAGTGCCGAGTGCCGAGTGCCGAGTGCCGAGTGCCGAGTGCCGAGTGCCGAGTGCCGAGTGCCGGGCAACGAGTCGCCTCGCATCGCTCACCCCCCCGCGCACCATTCCCGCCGCTCCCTCGACTCAATGCGCTCCCGCCGCACCCGGCCCGCCGCCGCCTTTCACCGGCCGCGTGATCCAGATCAGTGGAATGATCAGCACGAAAATAATCGCCGAGATAAGGAAGATGTCGTTCAGGCCCATCATCGCCGCCTGCGTGTTGACCGTGAAATCGAACAGCGCATTCGCCGACTGCGCGTTCAGATGCAGCAGCGCTTGCGTCGTGTCGATCTGCTGCGCGAACACGGGGTTGCCGATCGACGCCTGCTCCGTGAGCCGCACATGATGGAGCACCGTGCGGTTGTTCCAGGCCGTGCCCGCGAGCGACGTGCCCACCGCGCCGCAAAACACGCGCACGAAATTCGACAGACCCGCCGCCGCCGGAATCCGGCTCGGCGGCTGGCCCGACAGGATGATCGCCGTGAGCGGCACGAAGAACATCGCCATCGGAATGCCTTGCAGCAGCGTCGGCAGCACGAGATGCCACGTGTCGATTTCGATCACGTATTTCGAGCGCATGTAGAACACGATTGCGAAGCCGACGAACGCGAGCGTCGAGATCACGCGCGCGTCCGAGCGCGGCAGCACGCGGCCCATGACCGGCGCGAGAATCACCGCGAACACGCCGAGCGGCGCGGTGACGAGGCCGGCGTCGACCGAGCGGTAGTTCAGATACTCCTGCATCCATTGCGGCAGCAGCACGAGATTGCCGAAGAACACGCCGTACGCGACTGAAATCGCGATCGTGCCGCCGAGAAAATTGCGCTGCCGGAACAGCCGCAGATCGACGATCGGGTTCTCCTCGGTCAACTCCCACACAAGGAAAAACGCGAAGCTGATCAGCGCGACGAGGCCGAGCGTCGCGATCACCGGCGACGAGAACCAGTCGAGGTCCTTGCCCTTGTCGAGCATGATCTGCAGCGACGCGACCCACGTAATCAGGAGGCCGAGGCCGATCACGTCGATCGGCGGCTTGCGCGTGGGCGATTCGCGGGTGCGGTAGATCATCCACGTGACGCCGCCCGCGAACAGGCCGACCGGAATGTTGATGTAGAAGATCCACGACCAGCTGTAGCTATCCGTGATCCAGCCGCCGAGCGCCGGGCCCGCGATCGGGCCGACGGTCGCGGTCATCGCCCACAGCGCGAGCGCGGTCGAGGCTTTCTCCTTCGGATACGAGCCGAGCAGGATCGCCTGCGAGAGCGGAATCAGCGGACCGGCCACCGCGCCCTGGAAAATCCGCGCGATCAGCAGGACCGGCAGTGTCGGCGCGATGCCGCACAGCCACGAGGCGAGCGTGAACGCGAGGATCGCGCCGACGAACAGCTTGACCTGGCCGATGCGCTGCGTGAGCCAGCCGGTCAGCGGAATCGACACGGCATTGGCGGCCGCGAATACGGTGATGACCCACGTGCCTTCGTCGACCGAGACGCCGAGATTGCCTGAAATCGTCGGGATCGCGACGTTCGCGATCGAGGTGTCGAGCACGTTCATGAACGTGGCGAGGGCGACCGCGAAGGTCGCCAGCACGAGTTTGCCGCCTTCGAGGGGCGGCGGCGGTGCGGGAGGCGGTGGAGGCGGCGCGGAAGCGGGCGCGTCGTTGGGCTGGGTCAAGCGGTTTCTCCGGATACGGTGCGGCCAGTGAGGCGGACGGACCGCGTCTGCGCGTTGCGCCGATGATGTGCCGCGCGAGAGTGGGCGGCGGGTCCGTCGGGTACTCGTCGGAGCATACCTGTATTCGGGTTGAGGCGTCGGCGAGGCGGGCGGTGCAGTGCTGACCGGCGAGACCGGCCCATGGTGGCGAGTGTCGTTGCCTCGGGGCGACGGAGCGATTCACTGTCGGGAATGCCTTTCTCCAGAAATTTCAGGATTTCTCACAATCCCGGCCATCGAAGGATCGTTGTCGCGGGCATGGATGTGCTGCGCAGGTCATGCGGCGAAAAGTCAAACAGGATGGCGTCTTTGACGGGTTTCAGGGAGCGCCGACCCGGTTTGCACGGCAGAGAGCTTGGGCCGGTTTGCAGAATCGTGTCATTGCTTTTCCGTGAGAAGTTGGGAACGATCACACGCCATGCATCCGCAAGCCTGGCCTATCCGGCCCCGGGTGCGCCGCTCGGGGTTGCCGCCGTGGGAGCGGCGCGAAGACCACGCGCTGAATAGCAGGGGAACCGGTGGTGTCATGGCCGAAGGTACACCAGGAAAACGTCAGGTGTACGGATGGAGTTTTTTGCCGGCTACATCGCCGAATAACGCGGACGGAAAGGAGAGCATGGGGTTATGACAGCACAGATGATTCCCTTTGACACGACAGTGACCATTCGGGAGGACATACCCAAATACGTCCGTCTTCCGCATCAGGCGATGGGTTACCTCGAAGAAAAAATCCGCTCGGCGATGTGGTGGCCCGAGGTACTGCGGGTGCAGAGACCGGATGGCCTCGTGGGAACGAGCCTGCTCAAGCAGATTGCAATGAGCGCGGCGATTCGCGCGGATGAGAGGAAGCATGAGTTCTGCTGGCGGTATAAGGCTGAAGTGTCGTTTGATATGCGGCCTTGGCAAACAAGCAGACGTGCAAAAGCGCCAATTCCTTTTCTGAGCAAGACCGACGGCGACACCCCCGGGCGCCGCCACAGCCAGAACCCGTTTCCTCTGCCCGGCAGCCTTGCGGGCGAAGTCCGCCGCCCGGATGTGGTGATCGTCGAGAACGAGGGCAACCGGTGGCCAGGGCGCGGAGCAGTCGATCACGACGGCATGGCGCAGTGGCCGAACCTGCTGAGGCTCGTCGAGGTCAAGTTTCCGGGAGACACCTGGGGAAAGGGACAGGAAGAAGACTATGTAGGGATAGCCGGCGATAACCACCACATGACTGTGCTGAAGGTCTCGGGCGGTGAGGAGCATGCGAAAGAGCTGGTCGAGGCGGCCATTGCCGCCGGATTCCTCGGCAAGGTCGCCGGCAGGCTGCTGCTGCGCGCCCGGCTCCGCTCGAAGATCCCCGTCCCACAGGCCGCATGGTTCGAGCCGTGGAGCGCGCTGGAGGGCGCAGCCGGTTCGGCCGCGAACGGTGTGGCGGCGCTGTGGGATACGGCCGCACAAGGGGTCCGCGAGCTTTCTGCCGACACCCAGGTCTGGCTGCGTCAGAGCGCGCAGTGGCTGTTCGAGCAGGGCCGGTGGATAACGGAAGCGAGTGCCGCTGGCCATGACCATGAATGGCACTACCTCGACGACACAAACCACGCCGTGCAGCGCTACACCGCTGCTGAACTCAAGGCCGCATGGCAGCAGATCAGACAGCAGACCGACCTGACCGTCCAGCAACTGCGGCAGATCGACTGGGGACAGGTGTGCATCACCATGTCCGGGGGGATGGCCGTGGTTGTCCTCGTCATCGATGGGGTTCTCGTTCCCGTCGTGCTGACGCAGGCTCTGGTCGGCGCGCTGGCCGCGCTGGTGGCGATCACCGCGACAGCGGGCGACGCGGCGCTGATGGCGGCACTGACCAGTCCACCCAATTTTTCTTTTACTGCAAACGGATCACATGATGAATTCTTCCCGTAAAAAGCCGGTGCTGACACCGGCGGAAGCCTTCAGCCGCTATGGCGAGGAACTATGTCAGCACGACAACCGGGGCGGGCTGGTGATCTTCCCGGGCGTCATCGGCACGGTGTTCTTCGAGCGCGGTTCGAAGCCCGATGTACGCCGCGGACTGCTCGCCTGCTTCGACCGTTTCGAACAACTGTTTGGTCACTACCTGAAAGGCGGCAGGAATGGCGATGACGGCCGCTTCAGCCGGAAGACGCCACGCGGGGTCGAGGCGATCCGCCGGGCAATTCTGGAAGTCCCGCCAGAGGTCAAGCTGGAAGTCGTACGCTCCAGCGCGATCGATGAGGATAGCACTGCGGCCTATCAGATCGAGACGCTGACCGATGTGGCGGTAGCCGAAGACTATACCGATCCGTCAGGATTTTCCGTGAAGAAAGGGCAGGACTGTGGCTTGTCCTACCTGAAATTCTGGATGCAGATGGATTTCGTGAACACGCCCGAAGGTGTCCGGAGCTACGAAGCGTTCCTGCGCTTTGTCTGCGAACAGCTTCCGGTGCGGGGCGGCTACGGCGGTCTGTCGTCCATCCTGCCGTACAGTTTCCACGAGTACATGCCGCAGGAGTGGGCGCTCGCGCAGCGGTTCAGCGGGCTGGAAATCGACAGCTATGCCTTTCTACAAAAGCAGGAATACGACACCATGTCGTACGAGGGTCAATCGACCGACCACATGACGGCGATTTATGAAGATCTTCGTCCCGGCGCCAAAGTCGGGCATTACGGGTTCATCAAGGGCGTGAACTGGTACACCCTCATTGGCGACCTGTTTGTCGACCGGCTCGGCGGGGAAGCGGTCGTGCGAGCCGAACTGGCACGGCCTGACATTGGCATCGAGAGGATCGGCCACTGCCTGCTGATCCGCGCGGGCGACTTCCCCCGCCTCGGCGCGCCTGAAGAGGGACTTCCCGAACCCTACGTGTTCGTCAATCGCGCGCTACGCGTGCTGCGCAATCCCGCGCCTCCCTCGCTGCACACCAACGTGCCGGGCATCGAGCATGCCGACCCCGACGGCACCCGTCGATGGGAAGCCCGCTTTGACCTGCCCGGTGCGCCACCGTTGCCGCGCACACCTGAAATCGTCCCCGCGAAGAAAAACGACCCAGCAAACTGACTCAGGGCAACGGCATGGGTTTGATTCGATTGGGCGACACCGCTGGTCATGGCGGCAAGGTCGCCATCGTGTCGAATCCAGCCATGTGAGTCTCACTCCGCCCCGAACACGAAAATTCCGCCTTCCCAGCACAAACCCACCTCGCAGCGTATGCTCGCGCCTGAGGCCCCACGCGTCGTCTTCGCGTTCAGCAGCAGGGCCGCGCAACCTACCACGAATCCAACGCTAGAAAGGAAACCCCCATGAACTGGGAACAATTCGAACACGGCTGGCGGCGCGCGCCGGTGAATGCGCCCGCAACGAGTCTCGTCGTGCTGATGCACGGTGTCGGCAGCAATGCGCGCGACCTGATGCCGCTTGCCGATATCTGGAGCGAGAGCCTGCCCAAGGCGGCGTTCGTGTCGCTCGACGGCACCGAGCCGTTCGACGGTGGCTTCGGCGGCCGTCAGTGGTTCAGCCTGCGCGACGTCAGCGAGGCGAACCGCGCGGCGCGCGTCGTCGCCGCGTATCCGGCGCTGCGGCGCGTGTTCGACGCCGAACTCGCGCGCTGCCAGCTGTCTTTCGAAAAACTCGCGCTCGTCGGTTTTTCGCAAGGCTCCATCATGGCGCTGCATCATGTCGCGGAAAATCCGCAGGGCGCCGCGGCGGTCGTCGCCTATTCGGGGCGGCTCGCCTCTGCTATCACCGCGCATAACGACACCCAGCGCGCCACGCCGCTCACGCTGATCCACGGCGAGGACGACAACGTGATCCCGGTGCGCGAACTCGAGCACGCCGCCGCCGCGTTCAGCGCGGCTGGTTATCCGGTCGATGCCTATGCGCTGCCCGGCGTCGGCCACACGATCACCGGCGAAGGCGTCGCGCTCGGCGGCGCGGCGCTGCAGCGCGCGCTCGATGCTGTGTCGCGCAATTGACACAGCGCTGATCGAAAGTGTCTCTAAAGGTTTCGATCCGCTTGCCGTTACAGGCTTAATGGATCGAGAATCATCTTCACCGCGCGCAAGCGCAACGCCCAGCCGGGCGTGGCGCGCGGTTCGGAGCACCGGGGGCGCATTCCAGACCCGCCTGAGACGGTGGATCACGACATATCAGAGCCTGCCTATGGCCACATCGACGCCGCATTACCCGCTTTTCGAGCGACTGTTCCGTCACTCCGTGGCGGTAGACCTCGGCACAGCCAATACGCTCATCTATACCGACGACGGCGGCATCGTGGTGAACCAGCCGTCCGTGGTCTGCTTCGAGAAAGAGCCGGCGACCGGACCGAAGCGCATCGCAGCGGTCGGCACCGAGGCGCGTCAGCTGCTCGGCCGCGCACCGCTCAATCTCGAAGCGGTGCGGCCGATGCGCCACGGCGTAATCGCCAATTTCTCGGCCGCCGAACAGATGATCCGGCAATTCGTCGACATGGCGCGTCCGCGCTCGCTGTTCAGCCGGCGCGCCGCGTTCACGGTGTGCGTGCCCGAAGGGGCGACCCAGGTCGAGCGGCGCGCGATCCGCGAGGCCGCCGAGGCGGCCGGCGCGTGGAAGGTCAGCCTGATCGGCGAATCGCTCGCGTCGGCGCTCGGCGCGGGCTTGCCGGTGAGCGAGGCGATCGGCTCGATGGTCGTCGACATCGGCGGCGGCACGACCGAAGTCGGCGTGATCGCGCTCGGCGGCGCCGCGTATAGCGGCTCGGTGCGCGTCGGCGGCGACAATTTCGACGCGGCCATCGTAAGCTACGTGCGCAATCTCTACGGCGTGCTGCTCGGCGAGCAGACGGCCGAGCACGTGAAGAAGAGCATCGGCTCGGCCGTGCACGACGTGCCGCTCGAACAGATGAGCGCGACCGGCCGCAGCGTCGACGACGGCTTGCCGCGCACGGTACAACTGAGCAACCGCGATGTCGCCGAGGCGATCGAGGGGCCGCTGCGTCAGGTGATCGGCGCGGTGAAACGCGCGCTTGAACTGGCGCCGGCCGAACTGGTCACCGATATCGCGCACAACGGCATCGTGCTGACCGGTGGCGGCGCGCTGCTCGGCAACCTCGGACAACGCCTCACCGATGAAATCGGGCTGGACGTGTATGTCGCCGACGAACCGCTGACCTGCGCGGTGCGCGGCGCAGCGGCGGCCGCCGCGACGGGCCTGCTTGACGAAGCCGGGTTCGAGTGAGCGGTAGGGGGCTTGTGCGTGGGTGTCTGCGAGTGCGTTCGCATCCTTGCGCAATGACGCAATGACGTGCCGGCGAACAGGCCGATGAGCCGGCCCATGAGCCAGCCCATGCGGGCTGATTGAAGCGTTCGACAGCGCTTATGTGACAATACGTCCCACGTCCCCCTTTCAGGGATGCCAATGCGCTTCTTTTTTCAACGCTTTTTTGCTGGGGCCGCCGAATCCGCGTAGCGCCACGCCGCCCGTGAACCACTCGTGAATCAATCCGTTTCCACTTCTTCCGCTTCGTCCGCCTCATCTTCGTCTTCGCCCTCGTCATCCTTTATCGAATTGCAGAACGGTTTGCGCATGCCCTATGTCGAAGCCGGCGAGGGTGAATTGCTGCTGTTCGTGCACGGCTCGCTATGCGATTACCGCTACTGGCAGCCGCAGCTTGCCGGTCTGTCGAAGCGCTATCGCTGTGTCGCGGTGAGCCTCACGCATTACTGGCCGGTGACCGACAGCGGCCAGGACCTGCCGTTCAGCTGGAGCGGACACGCGGACGAAGTCGCGGAATTCATCGAGCGTTTCGGCGCGGGACCGGCGCACGTGGTCGGGCATTCGCGTGGCGGCTGTGTGGCGTTCCATTTCGCGCGGCGTCATCCCGAGCACGTGCGCACGCTGACACTTGCCGATCCGGGCGGGCCATTGCAGATTGCCGGCCGTCCGCCCGCGCGTCTGCCGGAAACGGTCAACGCGTTGCGCGCGAAAGCGGCGCAGTTGATCGAAACGGGCGAGGTGGAAGCGGGCCTGCAGCTGTTCGTCGATTCGGTGAGCCGCCCTGGTTTCTGGGCCATGAGCACGCCGGGCTTTCGCCGCATGGCGACCGACAATGCGCACACGCTCGCGCGGCAATTCCGTGATCCGCTGCCTACGTACGTGCCCGAGGAAGCGGCTGAGGTGCGTTGCCCGGTGCTGTTGATCGATGGCGAGAAGAGCCCCGACATGTTCCGGCGCACCGTGACTGCATTGCAGGGATGGTTGCCCGATGCGCGCCGCGAGACGGTGCGCGGCGCGTCGCACGGCATGAATCTCGCGCACCCGTCGGCGTTCAATCGCTATGTCGACGAGTTCGTCGAGGCGATGAGCGTGCGTTGAAGATGCGGTTGCAGTGAGAACATCACGGGCAATCGGTGGGCGTGCGCTTCACCGATTGCCCGCGAGACGCATGACGTCTTTATGCCTTGCGATGCGCATCCTTGTCGAGCGCGCGTTCGGCTGCTTCGCCGACGAGCCCGTGATAGTAGAGATGCACGCCGATCGCGAGCGAGTCGTTGCGAATTTCATGGAACACCTTCCATGCTTTGGCCGGGTCCTTGAACAGCAGATAGTGCGCTTCCTGTGCGATGAGGTCAGCGACTTCATGCAGCCCGTGGCCGTGCAATACGTCCACGAGCGTATCGAGACTGCGATGCGTGCGCGCGTCGGTGCGCGGATAGAGCATGTGCAGTACGGCGACGTCCTGCGTCTTCAGCGCCGCCGACAACGCGACGACGATGTCCTGGTGATTGAGCGCGGTAACGGTGCTGTCTTCGGTATGGATGTGGTCCGGGAACAGCGTTTCGAGCGATGCGTTCATCGTGTCCTTCCTGTTTTTCTATCTGTTCAAAAAGCCCGCATCGGATAGCGGGCCGTAACGTCAAAGCATGGACCGAGTATCGCAGATGGATGCGGGCCGGCGCAGTGCGCGCGCCGCAAAACATTGTTGCAACGATGACGCTGACTTTCATTTAGCTGGCAATGCGCCGGGGCGCGTGAAGGAGACCGATAGAACCGCGAGGCGTGCGTTCGCGGACGACGAACAGACGTGCGCCGGCAACGAATGTTGCGTGCATCGAGATGGATTGTTGCAGTCAATCGTCGCAATCAATGCGGCCTCGGCCCGTAGAATGCGGGGCGAGCCTGAGCATGCCCGTATTTCTCCGAGCGCGCCGATGTCGCGCTTGCCTGTCCGACCCTCATGCATGCCGGCACGTGTTCGGTATCAAAGCAAAAGGAAGATCCAGATGAATTCGAAGACACACGCAACGCTGAGCTTCTCCGACAGCGATCAGACCATCGATCTACCGATCTATCAGGGCACGCTGGGCCCGGACGTCATCGACATTCGCAAACTGTACGGACAGACCGGCAAGTTCACCTATGACCCGGGCTTCATGTCCACGGCGTCGTGCAATTCCGAAATCACGTATATCGACGGCGACAAGGGCGAGTTGCTGTATCGCGGCTATCCGATCGACAACCTCGCGCAGAATGCCGACTTCCTCGAAAGCTGCTACCTGCTGCTGAAGGGCGAACTGCCGAACGCGCAGCAAAAGGCCGAATTCGTCAACACCGTCACGCAGCACACGATGGTGCACGAGCAGATGCATTTCTTCTTCCGCGGCTTCCGCCGCGACGCGCACCCGATGGCGATTCTGGTTGCCGCAGTCGGCGCGCTGTCGGCGTTCTATCACGACTCGCTCGACATCTCGAACCCGGAGCATCGCGAAGTGTCCGCGATCCGCATGATCGCGAAGCTGCCGACGCTCGTCGCCATGGCGTACAAGTACACCGTCGGCCAGCCGTTCGTTTATCCGAAGAACGACCTGTCGTACAGCGCGAACTTCATGCGCATGATGTTCGCGAATCCCGCCGAGGAATACAAGGTCAACGACGTGCTGGTGCGCGCGCTCGACCGCATCCTGATCCTGCACGCAGACCACGAGCAGAACGCCTCGACCTCGACCGTGCGTCTCGCCGGTTCGTCGGGCGCCAATCCGTTCGCCTGTATCGCAGCCGGCATCGCGTGCCTGTGGGGCCCGGCGCACGGCGGTGCGAACGAAGCCGCGCTGAACATGCTCGAAGAAATCGGCTCGGTCGACAACATCCCCGAGTTCATCAAGCAGGTCAAGGACAAGAACTCGGGCGTGAAGCTGATGGGCTTCGGTCACCGCGTCTACAAGAACTACGACCCGCGCGCGAAGCTGATGCGCGAAACCTGCCACGAAGTGCTCGAAGAACTGGGTCTGTACGACGATCCGCTGTTCAAGCTCGCCATGGCACTCGAAAAGATCGCGCTTGAAGACGAATACTTCGTGTCGCGCAAGCTGTACCCGAACGTCGACTTCTACTCGGGCATCGTGCAGCGCGCGCTGGGCATCCCGACCTCGATGTTCACGTGCATCTTCGCGATGGCGCGTACGGTCGGCTGGATTGCGCAGTGGAACGAAATGATCGCCGATCCGGAGCAGAAGATCGGTCGTCCGCGCCAGCTCTTCATCGGCGAGACGCTGCGTGAAGCGAAGCCGCTAGCACAGCGCTAAACCGGCGCCGATGCGCGTGTCAATGCATTAGCGCTCCGTCGGCCCTTGAGTCCGGCGGGGCGCGGAAGTGTCGCGCCAACCTGCAGGTCCTGTGCCACTGGAAACATCTATAAACACATTCCGCAAAAAACCGCACAAAAAAATCGAAACTCCTCTGTGATAAGTTCGTCTCACGCGCACGGACACTCTACAATCGGAAGCGACCGGGCAAGATGGCGACCCGCCTTGGGCATCATCCGGAAGTGATACTGAACGCAGCAGCGAATCCACAGGAGCGACCTTGATACAGCAGCCAGAAGCCCTCGGCGGGCTGACCCACTCGGGCGGCGTCGATCACCGCGAACCCGAGCAGGACGGCATCTTCATTCCGACGGAAAACCTCAACGTCGCGAGCGCCACGCAGCACGTGCTGAAGTCGGGCGACACCTTCATCGTCAACGATCCCCTCGGCGACATCACGGGCCACGAAGACGGCCTGTTCGTCAACGACACTCGCATGCTGTCGCAACTGCGCCTGACTTTCGGTGGCCGCGCGCCGTCGCTGCTGTCGGGCAGCGTGAGCAGCGACAACACCTCGTTCACCGCGCATCTGACCAACCGTCCGCTGCCGCCGCTTGGCGGCAACAGCACGCCCGAGGGCGTGATCCACGTCGAGCGCGTGCGCGTGCTGTCGGGCACCGTGCTCAACGAAGCGATCGAACTCACGAACTACGGCACGAGCGACGCGGTCGTGCCGCTGTCCATTTCGTTTTCGAGCGACTTCCGCGACATGTTCGAAGTGCGCGGTCTCAAGCGCGACAAGCAGGGGCGTATCGAACCGGCGCGCATCGAAAACCAGGAGGTGCTGCTCGGCTACCTCGGCCTCGACGACGTCGCGCGCAACGTGCAGATCGCGTTCTCGCCGCAGCCCGACAAGCTGTTCGCCGACCGCGCCGACTACACGATCAAGCTGCCCGCGCAGGCGTGCGTGTCGATCTATCTGTCGGTCGCGGTGCACCTCGTGCCGATGACGAACAAGCCCGGCGCCGACATCGCGCAGTCCGTGCATGCGGTAAGCGAGGCGCATCTGTCGCAGGTCGATGCGGAGCGCCCACGCGTCGGCCGCACGGCGGTGCGCGCGGCGCTCGTCGACGCGCACCTCGTGATGCGCGAACGCCGCCGCGCGAGTGCGCGCGTGCGCTCGGGCAACCCGCTGTTCAATGCGTGGATCGACCGCTCGTTCGCCGACCTGAGCCTGCTGACCACCGATCTCGCGACCGGTCCGTATCCGTATGCGGGCATTCCGTGGTTTTCGACCCCGTTCGGCCGCGACGCCGTTATCACGTCGCTGCAGACGCTGTGGCTGCAACCGCACCTCGCCGCGGGCGTGCTGCGCTTTCTCGCCGATCATCAGGCGCGCGAGAACTCGCCGTTCCGCGATGCCGCGCCCGGCAAGATCATGCACGAGATGCGCAAGGGCGAAATGGCCGCGGCCGGCGAAGTGCCGTTCGCGCTGTACTACGGCGGCGTCGACACCACGCCGCTCTTCATCGTGCTGGCCGGCGCCTATGCCGAGCGCACCGGCGACCTCGCGCTGATCGACGAACTGTGGCCGGCGCTCGAACGCGCGGCGCAGTGGGTCGCGGGCGTGTGCGACAAGAACCGCCATGGGCTGCTCGACTATCAGCGCGAATCGGACGGCGGGCTCGCCAATCAGGGCTGGAAAGACAGCCACGATTCAGTGTTCCATGCCGACGGCCGTTTCCCCGATGGCCCGATCGCGCTGGTCGAAGTGCAGGCCTATGCGAGCGCCGCGTTCGACACGATGGCCCGTTTCGCGAAGCTGCGCGATCTGCACGAGGAGGCCGGGCAATATGCCGGGCGCGCGCAGAAAATCCGCCGCTGCGTGGAAGAAAAGTACTGGATGGACGAGGCCGGCTTCTACGGCATCGCGCTCGACGGTCACGGCGAACTGTGCCGCGTGATGGCGTCGAATGCGGGACACCTGCTGGCGTTCGGGCTGCCTTCGCGCGAGCGCGGCGAAGCGGTCGTGCGCGCGCTCGACTCGGCGCTGTTCCATACTGGCTGGGGCGTACGCACGCTCGCCGCGAGCCAGGCGCGCTTCAATCCGATGGCGTATCACAACGGCTCGGTTTGGCCGCACGACAACGCGCTCTGCGCGCGCGGGCTGTCGCGCTACGGCGGCAAGGCGTCGGCGGTGCGGTTGCTGCAGGCGCTGTTCGAGGCCGCGGTCAATTTCGACATGCGTCTGCCCGAGCTGTTTTGCGGCTTTCCGCGCCGGCGTGGCGAGCCGCCGACCGCGTATCCGGTCGCGTGTCTGCCGCAGGCGTGGGCGGCCGGTTCGCCGTTCATGATGCTCGAGGCCTGTCTTGGCATCACGATCGACGCCGAGCGGCGTGAGGTGCTGATCGAACAGCCGATGCTGCCCGAGGGTATCGACTGGCTCGAAGTCGGCGATCTGCGGGTGGGCGATGCGTCGGTGTCGATCACGTTCCGCCGGATCGGCGAGAAGGTGGTGGCGTCGGCGGAGCAGGGCGATGTGCGGGTGGTGGCGCTGCTTTAACGCCGTGCCGCCGTTGTTGCGCGCCGTTGTTCCGTTGTCGCTCTGCCGTTACGTTGCTTTGTCGCTGCGTCATGCGCCGAGGCGGGCGTCCCGCTGTCAGCCGGATGTGACGCGTCGGGACATGGGCCGGGGCGGGCACGCGCGATGCTACCCGATAGCCCATTCACTCACATTCCGGGAGGGCGGGTGCATCCGGCACGACGACTTGGAATAGTGCTGCTGTCGGCGGCGGCGTTGGGCTCGAGCGCGGCCTGGGCGAGCGACATCCAGTGCGCGACGACGCAGCAAGCCGCTGAGCGCGTCATATGCGATCACGCGATCCTGAACAACGAATACGACGATATCTTCGCGCAGCAACAGGCGCTGCTGCGTGACGGAAGACTCGTGGCCGCGCAACTGGTGCAATGGCGGCAAGCGCGCAACGCATGTGTCGACGTTCACTGTGTCGATGGCGTATTCGCTCAGTGGAAGACGATGGCAAGGTCTCTCGAAGCCGTTGCGCAGGCGGCGGCGCCGATAGAGATGGCTTCGGATACGGCAGCGGCTCCGGTCGGGCCGAATCCGGAGGCGCCTCCTGCGCCGGCGTCGCAATCCGAAACGTCGTCGCCAGCCTCGCCGACCTCGGAGGCGTCGCTGGTGCATCAGGGCAGCGCCGCGGGCATCGCGCTTCCGCAACCGGTCGAGGCGTCGGATGCCACCGCGCCCGCGGTTGCGGTTGCGTCCGCGGCTTCCGCCGCGAGCGACGCTCGCCGTACGACCGGCATGAGCGCTGGCCTCCTGCTGGTTCTGCTGGTCGCGGTGGGGGCCGGCGTGCTGTTTGCACGCAGGACAAGGCGCGGCGGATGAGGCGAGGGCGGGCGCGTGCAGGTCGATCTATCCCCGTTGAAGCTGCCCCACCCGGTGGTAACATTTGTTGTCATCCTTACCTCCGGCGCCGCCCGGCCTCGCTATGCCTGACAGCTTCGATCAGCTTGCTGCCCTGATCCGGGCGCGCTTCTCCGACCTGAGCCCGCAGTTCCAGCTAGGGGCTGCTTTTCTGCTCGATCATCCCGACGAGGTCGCGGTGTCGTCGATGCGCAAAGTCGCCGAGCGCGCGCAGGTGCAGCCGGCATCGCTCGTGCGGTTGTCGCAGCAACTCGGCTTTCCCGGCTGGAACGAATTGCGCAACCTGTTCGTCGCGCGCGTGCGCACGCGGCCCGAGCCGTTGACGAGCCGCGCGCGTTCGCTCGTCAAATCCAAAGATGCGCTCGCGAACGATCTGCTCGCCGCGCAACAGCACAATCTCGCAGCGACCGCCGCGCATAACGGCCGCGCGATCGTCGAGGCCGCGCGGCTGTTGCGGCGCGCGCCGCATGTGCAGGTGGCGGGCTTCCGCTCGTGTTACCCGGTCGCGTTCGGGCTCGTGTACGGCTACCGGCTGTTCCGTCCGTCGGTGTCGTTGCTGAACGGCGAGGCCGGCACGCTCGACATGCAGTTGCGCGCGATCAGGCGCGACAGCGCGACCGTCGTCGTCAGCTTCGCGCCGTATTCGGTCGAGTCCGCGCGTGTTGCCGAAGCCGTGCTCGAAAAAGGCGGCAAGCTGATCGCGATCACCGACAGCGCCGTGTCGCCGATCGCGCTGAATGCCGACAAGGTGCTGATCTTCTCGCACGAGAGCCCGTCGTTCTTTCCGTCGCTGGTGGCCGCCACCGCGCTTGCCGAAGCGCTCGTCGCGCATCTGCTCGCGCTCGAAGGCGCGGGCGCGGTCGAACAGCTCGCGCTTGCCGAGCAGTCGTTGCATGCGAAGGGCGCCTACGTGTCGTGAGCGGGTTTGTCGCGCCGGCAACGTTCGTCGTGCGTTCCCGCGAAATCGACGCGGACGGATCAAATGGCACCGTTATGATTCATCCGGTTCTATTTTGTCTTTTATGACAACGTATGTTGTTTGACCACATAGAAAGACGCAATGCAAACGCCGCGATAACAGCGCAATAAAAAAGCCCCGCTTGCGAACGCCACAAGCGGGGCTTTTGTTTCTTACGGCGGCATCAACTGGGCTTCAGCCGCTTTGACTACCACAGCGAAGCCGCGCAAGTGCGCGGCTACAACGACGCACTTAATGACCGCGATACGTCGAGAAGAGCTGTTGCTGCACCGACGACGGCGTGCCCGCGTCCGACGAACTGGCCTTCACGCCGCCGACGTCCTGCGCGCCTTGCGCCGCGGCAACCACGCCTGTCGAGCCTTGCGGCATGGCCTTCGGATATTCGGCGTCGCTCTGATACAGGAGACCGGCTTTTTGCGCCGCCACCAGTTCGGCGCGCACCTGAGCGCGCGTGACCGGAGCGTTTGACTGCTGTGCGAACGACACGGCCGGAACGATAAGAGCCGATGCAACGACGACTGCGGAAAGAAGCGATTTCATGATGATCTCCGGTTTCGATTGTTGAGTGGATCGGTTTGAATGGTGTTGCCCGATCGGTTGAAGCGAGTCTATTTCTTACCGAGTCCGTAAAAAAGACGATTTCCGAGGAAAGATTGTTACTGCTATTGATATAGTCCAAAAAGCGCTTTTCTTGACCTCGGGCATCGGAGTCCGGTCCGATCGCCAGCGCGCCGTCACGACGGCGGCACACGGAAGCGCCTATGATGAAAGCCGGTCCACGCCCGCGCCCTACAGCCGCGCGGCAGCAGCGACCGATGCCGGCGCGCGGACACATCCGGGCGGGACCGCCGCGCGGCAGGCATCGTTTTCGGTCGCACGGCACGCGGCAGGGCACCACAGGAGAGCGGTGATGAAGCGCAAGGCATCGGCAATCTGGCAAGGCGATCTGCAGCACGGCAAAGGCTCGATTTCTACCGACAGCGGCGTCCTCAAGGACACCCAGTACTCGTTTTCGACGCGCTTCGCGGACGGTATCGGCACGAACCCCGAAGAACTGATTGCGGCGGCGCATGCGGGGTGCTTCTCGATGGCGTTGTCGGCGGAACTGGGCAAGGCCGGCATCACGCCCGAGCGGATCGGCACCACGGCCACCGTCACGCTCGACAAGGACGGCGGCGGCTTTGCGATCAGCGCCGTGCATCTCGACGTGACGGTGAAGATTCCGGGCGGCGACAAGGCCGCGTTCGACAAGGCGACGGCCGACGCGAAGGCGGGTTGCCCGGTGTCGAAGGTGCTCAACGCGACGATCACGATGGATGCGAAGCTCGAAACCTGAGGCTGGGGGTTCATCCGCGCGGCAGCAAAGATAAACGGAAATAAACGGAAGCCGGCGATGGTGCGAGACCGTCGCCGGCTTTTTTTGCGCGTTGCGCGGGGGCGGACATGGCTCGCCGTTGCCGTCGATCGTCTGCCTCGTGCGGCGGAAGGCCGTGAGCGGGAAGGCCGGGCTTACATCGGATGTTGCGCCGTCGACGTGGCAGACTGGCCTTTCCCCGCATTCGGCATTGCAGCAATCCGCAGCGCGTTTTTGCGTGCTTCGCGCAGGCAGTTTGAAAAATGCCGTACCACGATCGTTTTCAATGACCGGCTTATCGTAAAAATTTTGTCGTTTTAAAGAAAGACTGCATGAAAGTTTCAAGGGTTTATCAGTGAGTCTGTAATTCACAAGCCGTTTTGATTTGCATCAAACAGGAATAAACCCTATGCGGCATTGCGTCACGCTTCTAATATGACGAATCCGAGCCGCATTTTCTACCGGACGGGGAAGCCCCGTGCAAGTAAGTGTTGCGCTTGTGCGGTAGCGCACAAAGCGGTTGCTGGCATGGGATTCGGGAATTTCCCCTGTTGGATGGGAACTAAACCCGGCGGCTTCGAATTCAGCCGTAATGAAAGCGGTATCAATAAAAAATCGCTTGCCGCGTTTAAATTCAATTGTTAATCTCTCTCAAGTTTTAGAGCGCTCCTTCAGCAGTCAAAGTCGCAGTCAGGATCGATAAAGCGGCGCATTGGCCTGGCGCAATGACTTAATAACGCTCAACATGGGGATTCAATATGCTGACCGCGACCATTGACGCATTGCAGACACCGTCCGCCGCCTCGTTCAACGCAGGCGACGTGGTCACGCTGAAGGAAGGGGGCCCGCGCATGACCGTGACCTACGTGGGGCCGGTCGCGCTCAATCCCGGCAACTGGCTGATCTGCGAATGGTTCGACGAACACGGCGAACTGCGCCACGAGATGTTCGAGCCGGACAGGGTGCGGGCCGAGCCCCGTTCGATTCCGGCCGGCTCCGTGCAATGGAATCGCATGGGGCGCGCCGCGTGAGTCCGGTTGCGCGTGCAACGTGCGCCCGCTGCGCGAAGCACGCAATCATCGAAGCACATTCATCGAATCGCATCGTTCGACCCACACCTCGCGGCGAGTCACCGCTCCGGCCGGTTGCGCGCGGCCGTGCGCCGTTGCACGCGCGCCATCAGCGCCGATGAAAACGCCCGCATGCTCAGGAGCTTGCGCGTCTTGACGACGTCGCCCGCCAGCGTCTCCGGCGGGTTCGGCTGCAATGCCCAATAGAGCGCGAGCAGCCAGCCGAGCACGGTCCAGCCGAGGCAGGCATTGAAGAGCGCGAGCGTCAGCACGTCGCGGCGCTTGCGCCGGTCCGCGAGAATCGCCGGCAGAAAGTACAGCGCCAGCGCCGCCACCGCAGCGATGGCCTGCACGGCCACGTTACCGCTCATAAATATCTCCCGATGCGTGATGCATGCAGCGATTGTCGCGCGAACGGCGTACTTGCGCAGCGCCGCTGCACGAGTGCGCATCAAGGCATGTCGAGGGGTTCAGCCCGGCGCGCATCGGGACTATCATGATCGTTTCGACTGACCCGCCCCCACGGACGCCATCATGACCCCCGACGATACCCAGCAGGTGCAACGCCTCGACCCGGACACACTACGCGAATTCGTCGAGCGCAAATGGAACGACGAGATCGTCCCCGCGCTGACGGACTACATCGCGGTGCCGGCCAAGAGCCCGGCCTTCGATCCCGACTGGGCGAGGCACGGCTATCTCGAACGCGTGATTACGGACGCGGCGCAATGGGCCGAGCAGCAGCCGGTGCGCGGTCTGACGCTTGAGGTGATCCGCTTGCCGGGGCGCACGCCGGTGATCTTCTTCGAAACGGCCGCGACGCGCTCGGGCAGCGACGAAACCATCGTGCTGTACGGCCACCTCGACAAGCAGCCCGAATTCGACGGCTGGCGCAACGACCTCGGCCCGTGGACGCCGAAGTTCGAGGACGGCAAGCTCTACGGCCGCGGCGGCGCCGACGACGGCTATGCGATCTACGCGAGCCTCACGGCACTCGCCGCGCTCGACGCGCAGGGCGTCGAGCGTCCGCGCTGCGTGGGTCTGATCGAAACCTGCGAGGAGTCGGGCAGCTACGATCTGCTGCCGTACGTCGACGCGCTGCGCGAGCGGCTCGGCAATGTCGGCCTCGTCGTGTGCCTCGACTCGGGCGCGGGCAATTACGACCAGTTGTGGCTTACCACGTCGCTGCGCGGCCTCGTCGGCGGCGATCTCGAAGTGCAGGTGCTCGACGAGGGCATTCATTCGGGCGTCTATGGCGGCATCGTGCCGTCGAGCTTCCGCATCATGCGTCAGCTGTTCGACCGGCTGGAAGACTCGGCGAACGGCACGCTGCTGCCCAGGGGCTTCCATTGCCCGATCCCGGCGGACCGCCTGCGCGAAGCGGAAGCGACCGCGCGCATTCTCGGCGACGACGTCTGGAAGAAGATGCCGTGGGCCTGCGGGCAGGATGGCCGCCAGGTGCTGCCCACCACCAGCGATCCGCAGGAGGCGCTGCTCAATTCGACGTGGCGGCCGTCGCTGTCGGTGACGGGCGCGGCCGGCTTGCCCGCACTCGCGGATGCCGGCAATGTGCTGCGTCCGCGTACGGCGTTCAAGCTGTCGCTGCGTCTGCCGCCGCTCGTCGAGGCGGAGAAGGCCGTCGCCGAACTGAAGGCGCTGCTCGAACTCGATCCACCGTACAACGCCAAGGTCACGTTCAAGCCCGACGCGGGCTCGGCGAACGGTTGGAGCGCGCCCGATGTCGCGCCGTGGCTTGCCACCGCGCTCAACGACGCCTCGCGCACGCATTTTGGCGCGGATGCGGCCTATATGGGGCTGGGCGGCACGATTCCGCTCATGAACGTGTTGCAGGAGGGCTTCCCGAAATCGCAGTTCATGGTGTGCGGTGTGCTCGGGCCGAAGTCGAACGCGCATGGGCCGAACGAGTTCCTGCACGTGCCGTACGGCAAGAAGCTTACGGCCGCGGTGGCCGAGGTGATTGCCGCGGCGCCCTGAGTGCGGGAGGAAGAGGCGGAGGGTTTGGTGCCCGTCGCTTTACGCATGGCATCGGCGTGATCTCGCGGCGTCTCGTTGCAGCGGGAAGCAGCAGGTTTAGCGCTTGTCGCTTCGCGCATGGCGCCAGTGCGATCCCATGCCGTCTCGCCACCGCCGGAAGAAGCGGCGCGCTCTGCGGCCGCCGCTTTGGGGATGGTGTAGGTCTGATCCCGCGCCATCTCGCGCTGTTTCGCATAGCTTGCGCGCCATATCGGCGTGAGCAGGAAAGTGTCGGTCCGCAAACCGGCGCACCTGCAACCAGCGCAGAAGCGTGACGCTCAGGCGATCAGCCTGAGCTTGCGCCGGTCGAGCAGCCAGCGCTCGAATTCGGCGGCGGGCATCGGCTTGCCGTACAGGAAGCCCTGCACGTAATCGACGCTGAGCCCCTTCATGAATGCCTCTTCGGCCTCGGTTTCGATGCCTTCGGCCACCACCTGGAAGTCGAGCTCCTGGGCAACCGCGACCATCGAGCGCACGAGTGCCTGCGCCTTCGTGTCCGCATGGATCGAGCGCACGAAGCTGCGGTCGAGCTTGATGACGTCGAGCGGAATGCGGCCCAGTTGCGACAGCGACGAATAGCCGGTGCCGAAATCGTCGAGATGCACTTGCGCGCCGAGCTGGCGGAACTGCTTGATCAGTTCGATGGCGGCCGCTTCGTTTTCGATCAGGCAGCTTTCGGTGAGTTCGAGGTCGAGCAGGCAAGGGTCGAGGTTCGCGTGATGCAGAGCCTCGGCGAAGTGCCGGACCACGGCGGTATCGGTCAACTGGCGCGCCGATACGTTGATCGCGATGCGCAGATCGTAGCCGGCCGCGTTCCAGCGAGCCGCCTGTTTCGCGGCGGTTTCCATGACCCAGCGGCCGAGCACGCCGATCAGTCCGGATTCCTCAGCATAGCGGATGAATTCCACCGGCATGATCTGCCCGCGCTCGGGCGAATTCCAGCGCACGAGCGCTTCCGCGCCCTGCACGGCGCCGCTCGCGAGTGCCAGCTTCGGCTGATAGTGCAGCGCGAACTGGCCTTCTTCGAGACCACGGCGCAGGTTCGTGTCGAGCCACATGAATTCGGCGACGCGCCGGTTCATGTCCGGCGAGAACACGCGGTGCGTGCGCTTGCCTTCGTCTTTCGCGACGTACATCGCGGTGTCGGCCGAGCGGATCAGCGAGTCGAGACTGTCGCCGTGCTCCGGCGAGCGCGCGATGCCGATCGAGCAGCCCGTGTAGACCTCCACGAGCCCGATCGCGAACGGCATGCGCATGCGGTCGAGAATGCGCTGCGCGGTGTGTTCGAGTTCGTGCGCGGTGCCTTTGGCCGCGAGCACGATGAATTCGTCGCCGCCGAGCCGCGCGAGCGAGTCGCCCGGATTCAGGCAATTGCGGATCGCATCGGAAACGTCGCAGATCAGCCGGTCGCCGAATACGTGGCCGTAGTGATCGTTGACCTTCTTGAAGTTGTCGAGATCGAGAAACAGCACACCGACCGCTTCGCCCGGCGCGGCCTGCTCGATGGCGATCTGGATCTTCTCCTGGATCGCGTTGCGATTCGCGAGGCCGGTGAGCGGGTCGGTGGTGGCCTGCTCGATGAGCCGTTCCTGGGCGAGCCGCTGTTCGGTGACGTCGGTGCCCGAGCAGATCAGGAATTGATCCTCGATGCCGGTGCCGCTGCGCACGAACTTGTTGCGAAACAGGAAGAGCCGTTCGCCATGCACGGTTTTGATACGCCGCTCGATCTCGTACGATTCGCCGCGATTGAAAAACGCGGCGAGGTTCCGGCTCGAGGCCGTATCGTTCCCGGACGGCATGAACAGCGTCCACACGCTGCGGCCGATGATGTCTTCTTCGCGGATGCCGGTCAGGTCTTCGGCGAGCCGGTTGAAACGTTGTATCCGGCCATGCCGGTCGACGATGACCACGACCGAATTGACTTCGGAGACCACCTGTTCCGCAAACGCAAGACCGTGCAGCAGCGCGTGGGCGACGGCTTCGGTGTCGTGGTGGGCCGAGGCGGTGCCGCTCCACGTGTGATGGTCGCGCCGCTTGCCGACCAGGTGCAGACGCAGCGGCGCACCGGCCAGTTGCACTTCGACGACGACGTGCGAGGTCGCGCCGGTCAGGCCGCGGATGGACGAGGCTTGTTGAGGAGTCAGGGGAATCGCGACGCCGGCGGGTGTGCCGCCGCGCACCGGCATCAGTTCGAGCACGTCGCGGCCGGCCGACAGATGCCAGCGCGGGCTGCTCGTGCCGAACTGCTGGTGAAGCACCTGGTCGTGTTGCGCGTCGCTCATGAAGTCCCCGGGCAGTGTGCCGGCAGTCCCTGTCAGCGCGGGTGTCGGCAGACAGTCTTCCTCATACTAAAGTGAAACTGCTTCATTGTATCGAAGCGTTTGAATTCAGGCGCATAAAACGCGTATAAAACGTTAACGGCCAGTGCGGACAAAAACTTCAGGATGGCGCCGCGCCAAGCCGTGTTTTCAGCAACGCCTTCACAACTTCCGTGCAAGCAGGGCACGCGCCCGTTCCCGTTCGACGGGATGCGCATCGAGCGCGGCGTCGAAGCAGAACTTGCCGGCCACGAGCGTGGCCGCAACCACGCCGTCGCGATACAGCACGCGGTTTCCCGCGACCGCCGGCACGCGTTCGCCCACCAGCAGCGTGCCCGCGAGATTCAGCGGGTCCGTGCCTGCAACACAGACAAAAGCTCCGTCGTTCGCATGCCGCCGCACTTCGCGCAGCAGCGGAATCGCCTCGGGCAAGGCGAACTGCTCGCCGGCGAGTCCATTGACAAAACGTCCGCCGCGGATCACGCCGCGCGCTTCGAGCCGCTGGAACACGCGCAGCAGATCGCGCCACGGCGGCAGCCATTCCGCTTCGCGTTCGAGCACGCGCCAGAATACGACGCCATAGCGACGCAACAGTGTCATCGCGACATGTTCGAACACCTCGGGCGGCAACGGGCGACGACGTTGGGGCAGGTTTTCCGCCGCTTTGACGCCGCTGCCGGTTGCGTGGGCCGCCTCGTTGGCCGCGGCGGTATCGGCGGCTGGGCGGCGGCTCACGAGCGCCCAGCGCCCCGCGTCGTCCATGCCGCCGATCAGCGCGCCCGATCGCGCGCGCCGGCCGCTCGAAAACGTGTTGCGCTTCGTGACCGGCTTGAGCAACGCGCGCAGGCCCGCGAAGCTGTCGGAGTTGACGAGTCCCGCGGCGACCAGTTCGCCGAGCGCGCCTTCGAGCTCCATCCGCAGCACGCGAATTTCCGCGAGCAGTTCGTCGAAAAACATCGCGCCGTGCTGCGCGAGCGCGTCGTACACGCTTTGCGCGAGCGCCGACAATTCCATCTGCCGCGCGGGATCGAGCAGCGCGCGCCACGTGCGGACCTCGGCGCGCGGCAGCAGCACGATCGGCGTGCTGCGGATCGGACCGGCGGTGCCGCGCGCGCGTTCGGTCAGGCGCGTCCAGACGAGCTTGCCGGAGCGGCATAGTTCGTCGAGCGAACTATTGGCATAGGCGCGCACGCGTGCCGGCAGAATGTCTTCTTCCCAGGCGGCGGCCGCGGCCTGGAAACCTTCGAGCTGATCGAGCGCGGCCGCAAGCGCATCGCGGCCTTCGGCGCGCGTGTCCGGCATCAGATGCTGCCACTCGAACAGGAAGCGCATGAAGTCGTGCCGCTCGACCGGCTCGATTTCGCGCCGCAGACGCCGCACCGTGTAGCGATGAATGCGCGCGAGCAGATGCCGCTCGCACCATTCCTCGACGCTGCCTTGCGGCGTGAAGCGGCCGCGCAGCAGATAGCCTTCGGCTTCGAGCCGCACGAGCGCCTGCTCGACCTGGTGCGCGGGCAGGCCGAGCGGCTGTGCGATTGCCTCGACCGTGAGCGGGCCGAAGCCGGTCAGACGCGCGCGCAGCACGTCGACGAGCGCATCGTCGGCGTTCCAGCTACCGGTGTAGCCCTTCGGCGCGCTCAGTTGCGGCGCGTAGTGCTCGCGCGGAATGCCGGGGTAAAGCGCGGCGAAGCAGGTGAGGCGTTCGGCGGGCAGCCACAGCGCGTCGCGGGTGGCCGTGCCGGCGTTTGCGTTTGGGCGAGCGGCGAGTGGCATGCGCGTGGCGCGTCCGGCTTGCGCGAGCGATGCGAGCAACGCCGGCCATTCTTCATACGCTTGCGCCTCGGCTTCGGTGATGCAGGCGAGACCCGTCAACGCTTCGTGCATTTCGTCGGCGTTGCGCGCCTGCGGCCAGGCTTCGTCGCGCACGCTGTCGATCGCGGAGGCGTCGAGCGCGCCGAGGTCGTCGGCGCTCGACGGATCGCTCCAGCGGCGGTTTTGCACCGCCAGAGTGCGGCGTTCCTCGATCGGCGCGTCGTCGAGATAGGCGTACGGCTTCGCGGTCAGGATTTCGGCGGCAAGCGGCGAGGGCGCCGGCAGATCGCGCGCGACGAGCCGCATCTCGCCGTGCTCGATGCGGCGCAGCAGCGCGAGCCAGCGTTCGCTGTCCATCGCGTCGTGCAGGCAGTCGTCGATAGTTTGGTCGACCAGCGGGTGATGCGGCACTTCGCGCTCGCCGACGATGTTTTCGAGACACGCGGCCTGCTCGGGAAACACGCTCGCGAGCAGATCTTCGCTGCGCATCCGTTGCAGTTGCGGTGCAGTCTTGCGGCCACCCGTGTAGCGCGGCAAACCGAGCGAGGTCGTCGCGTTCCAGCGCCAGCGCACGCCGAAAAGCGGCGCGTCGAGCAGCGCCTGGATCAGCAGATGCTCGGCGCTGTTCGAATGCAGATAGCGCCATACGTCGTCGAGCACGAACGAATGGCTGCCGGTCAGCGACAGCACGATCGCGTCCTCGGTCGCGGCCGCCTGCAACTCGAAATTGAAGCTGCGGCAGAAGCGCTTGCGCAGCGCGAGCCCCCACGCGCGGTTCACGCGGCTGCCGAACGGCGAGTGGATCACGAGCTGCGTGCCGCCCGATTCGTCGAAGAAGCGCTCCATCACGAGCGTGTTCTGCGTCGGCAGCACGCCGAGCGCGGCGCGGGCGCGCGCGAGGTAGTCGACGATCTGGCGCGCGGCGGGTTCGTCGAGCGAGAGGTGGTCGATGAGCCAGGCGACAGCGTGGTCGATGCGCGGCGAGCCGGCTGGCGTGGAGGTCGTGAGGGTTGCGCTCGCGGGCGGGTTCGTCGCGGTTGCGGTTGCAACCGGGGTTGCAACCGCGTTTGCGCATTTATCGTCACCAGGTGCTGGCGATGCGGCGGCGTGGGTCGCAACGGGTTGCGCCTGCTGTTCAATCGCGGCTGTTGCCTTGGCTTTGCGCCGGGTTTTCGCAGCCGCTTTTGCCGGTGCAGCTATTGTCGCGCCGGTCGCGGCTTCCGCTTCGATCTCCGCCTCGGCTTTTGCGCTGACTTCTGCCTTAACGTCGATTCCCACCGACTTCGCCACCCCCAGCGCCCCCGGCTCGCGCTCCGTAAGCAGCCGCTCGATCTGCTCGCGCAAGCGCGCGACCGCGAACGACAGTTCATCGCTGCGCCCCGGCGCCTCGCCGAGCCAGAACGGAATGTTCGGCGGCTGCCCGTGCGCGTCCTCGACGCGCACGCGGCCGCTCTCGATGCGCAGAATCCGGTACGACGCATTGCCGAGCTGGAACACGTCGCCGGCCAGGCTCTCGACCGCAAAGTCCTCGTTGACGGTGCCGATGTTGATTGCCTGAGGTTCGAGCACGACCGCGTAGTCGGCGTTCTCGGGAATCGTGCCGCCCGAGGTGACGGCGACGAGCTTGCCGCCGCGCCGGCCGCGCAGCGTGCCGCTGACCGCGTCGCGATGCACATAGGCGGCGCGCGGCCCCTGGCGGCTCGTGTAGCCGTCGACGAGCATGCGCAGCACCGCGTCGTATTGCTCGCGCTCCAGTTCGGCATACGGCGCGGCGCGGCGGATCATCTCGAACAGTGCGTCCTCGCTCCACTCGGTGCTCGAGACTTCCGCGACGATCTGCTGCGCGAGCACGTCGAGCGGCGCGCGCGGAATCCTTAGCGCGTCGAGTTCGCCGCGCCGCACGCAATCGAGCAGCGCCGCGCATTCGAGCAGATCGTCGCGCGACGCCGGAAAGAGCCGCCCCTTCGGCATGCCGCCGACGTGATGGCCCGAGCGTCCGACGCGCTGCAGAAACGGCGCGATCGCGCGCGGCGAACCCATCTGGCAGACCAGATCGACGTCGCCGATATCGATGCCGAGTTCGAGCGACGCAGTCGCGATCAGCACGCGCAATTCGCCGCGCTTAAGGCGCTGTTCGGCATCGAAACGATGTTCTTTCGCGAGGCTGCCGTGGTGCGCGGCAACCGCCTCCTTGCCGAGCCGTTCCGTGAGATGCTGCGCGGCACGTTCGGCCATGCGGCGCGTGTTGACGAACACCAGGGTCGTGCGATGCAGCGCGACGAGTTCGGCGAGGCGATCGTAGACGCGCTCCCACACTTCGTTCGGCATCACCGCTTCGAGCGGCACGGGCGGGATGTCGAGCGCGAGGTCGCGCGCGCGAACATGGCCGACGTCGACGATCGCGCAATCCACGGGCGAGCCGTGTTCGATGCCGGTTCCGCCGACCAGAAAACGCGCCACCGCTTCGACCGGCTTTTGCGTTGCGGAAAGACCGATGCGCGGCAAGCGCCGCTCGCACAGCGCGTCGAGCCGTTCGAGACTGAGCGCGAGATGGCTGCCGCGCTTGCTGCCCGCGAGCGCATGAATTTCATCGACGATCACCGTGCGCGCCGTCGCCAGCATGCGCCGCCCCGAATCGGAGCCGAGCAGCACGTACAGCGATTCGGGCGTGGTGACGAGAATGTGCGGCGCGCGTTTTTTCAGCGCGTTGCGTTCCTGTTGCGTGGTGTCGCCGGTGCGCACGGCCGTGCGGATCTCGAGCGGCGGCAGGCCGAGCGCGTCGAGTTCGGCGGCGATGCCCGCGAGCGGCATCTGCAGATTCAGGCGGATGTCGTTCGAGAGCGCCTTGAGCGGCGAGACGTAAACCACGAGCGTTTCGTCGGGCAGCGTGCCGCCGTTCGCGAGCCCTTGCTGAACCAGTTCGTCGAGTGCCGAGAGGAACGCGGTGAGCGTCTTGCCGGAGCCGGTCGGCGCGGCGACCAGCGTCGAGCGACCGCTGCGGATCGACGGCCAGGCGGCGGCCTGGGCGTCGGTGGGCGCGGCAAACGTCTTCAGGAACCAGCCGGCGACGGCCGGATGAAAACCGTCCAGCGCGCCGTCCAGCGCGCGCTGCGCCGGCGCGGGTTTCACCGCGGGCCGCGCAGGGCTCGCGCGCGAGCGGGATTGCCTCGCGTGCGGAGTCGCGTCGAGCGCGGCAGAAGTCCTGGTCGAAGAAGTCATGCTCGTCTAGATGAGGGCGGCGCGCGGCATATCCAGTGGCGATGCGATGCGACGCGGGCGGCCCGGATTTTGTCGCGGCGCGTCATATCGAATCGTTCGGCGTCGGAGTCAGTCTCGCAGTTTTTTGCGACTTTTGCGCGGCACGCCGGGATTTGCGTGGCCTGACCTTGCGCCCAGGCATCCGCCGATTACTTCGCGGCGTCCTCGCTATAAGCCGCCACGGCGTCCATCGTGCGGGCCGAGTACACGAGCGTCGCGCCCGCGTTGACCGCCATCGCGACGCCGAGCGCTTCAGCTATTTCCTCGCGCGTCGCGCCGTGTTTCAGCGCCTCGGCCGTGTGCACGGTGATACAGCCGTCGCAACGCAGGCTGACCGCGACCGCGAGCGCAATCAGTTCGCGCGTCTTCGCGCCGAGCGTGTCGGTCTTCTGGCCGGCGCCCGACATCGCCTGATAGGCCTTCACGGTGTCCGGCGCGAGCTTCGACATCTCGCCGATACGGCCGAACAGTTCCTTGCGGTAATCGATCCAGTTCAACATGGCAGTGCTCCTTGGTCTGTGGCGCACCGGCGGATGCCGGCGTCGTGGGAGAAAGTATTGCGCGCCGCCGCGATATCCCGAATACTCGGTTCGCTCAACTTTTAGCGCGGGCGTCTCATGGACACACTCAGCCGGCTGATCGACCTCGCCCGTCCGCAAGCGAGCCTCGACTTGCGCTGCATGCTCTCGGGCGCATTCGATATCGATCACGCGCCGATGGAAGCGGGCATCGCGCCGTTTCACCTCGTGCTCGGCGGCGCGTGCGCGATCGACACCGCGGGCGGCGCCGTCGAATTGCAGGCCGGCGACTTCGTGCTGTTTCCGCGCGGCGCGGCGCATCGCGTGCGCGACCTGGGGCGTTCGGCCGGCGCCGCGCCGTTGGCGCTCGGGCATGACGGCATGCTGCCGGTGCGGCGCAACGACCGCGCCGCGGCGGCTCGCGAATCCGGCGACGCCGCCTTGCCCGATGAGCCCGACGTCGATCTGCTGTGCGGCCGCTTCGTCTACGCGCCGGGTTCGTCGGCGCTGCTGCTCGACGCGCTGCCCGATCCGTTGCACGTGTCGCTCGGTGGCGCGCGGACGCTCGGCACATTGCAAACGGTGATCGCGCTGATGCGCGGCGAGGCGGAGCGCCGTCAACCCGGCGCGTTCGCGATTGTCACCGCGCTGAGCCAAGCGCTCTTCGCGATGGCGTTGCGCGTATACGGCGAGCATGCGGCGCAGAGCACCGGCGTGCTCGCACTGCTGACCGACGCGCGGCTTGGCGCGTCGGTGCAGGCGATGCTCGATGCGCCCGAGCGTGCCTGGACGATCGCCGAACTCGGCGAGCGCGCGGCGATGTCGCGCGCGACTTACGCGCGTCGTTTCAACGAGCGCGCGGGCGTGACCGTGATGGACTTTCTCACGCGGATTCGCATGACGATCGCGAGCGATCTGCTGTTGCGCACGCGCCGCAGCGCGGCGGAGATCGGCGAGGCGGTCGGCTATCAATCGGAAGCGGCATTCGGCAAGGCGTTCGCACAAAGCGTCGGCATGACGCCCGGACGCTACCGGCGCCGCGCGCAAGCGGACGATGCTTCGGAAACCTGATGAGATGCCGCTGGGCGTCAGGGCATGCCGCGGTGCCGATGGCCGGGTTCGCCGCGAACCTCGCGGCGGCGCTGGCGTGCAACGCTAGCCGGATTGTCCGGATTTGCCGAACGCACGCCGTTCGAGCGAGGACATGAGCCATGCGACCAGCAATGCGCAGACGGTGCCGAGCGTCACTTCGGCGAGCCGCAGAAACGCTTTGTCCCACACGGGCCCGATGCCGGGCACGAGCAGCATGATCGTCGCGGTGACGCCGCCCAGCCGCGCCGCGCTGCCCACGTTGACGACCCAGCAGATCATGATCGCGACGGCCACCGTTGCCGCATAGACCGCGAAATGACCGCCGCCCGCAAGCGTGCCGAGGAGACCGCACACGCCGCCGACCATTGCGCCGATGAACTGGTCGCGCGAGAGCTTGCGCGTGTCGATATAACTGTGCTGGCTGACCGCGATCGCGGTGATCGCGGCCCAGAACGCCTGTTCCGTATGCAGCGCGCGGCCGATCGCGAACGCGAGACTCGCGCCCGCCACCGCCTGCACGGCCATGAAGCCGCCTTCGATGAGCCGGTCGCCGAGCGGCAGCGTCTTGAGGAAAGCGAACAGGGCGTCGGCGGTGGACGTACGCGCGGATTGCCGTGAATCGTCGGAGGGAGTCATCGAATGAAGGCGCCTTGCCGCAGCATGGAGGTGCCGTATTCTAGCGACTCCGCTTCGGGGCGCTCAAGCTTGAGTTTGTGCGCGGGCTCGTGCGAAGGCGGCGGGCAGGGTCGTGGCGAGGTCGAGGTTCCGATGAGCCGCATATGGAGCGTTGGACCGGTGCGGCTCGCAGCCGGAGTGCCTGGTTTGGTGTACCGAGGTGGCTGGCGTGCGGTCCACCATCAACGAGCAGTGATCCTTATCAAATCCCTGAGCGAGGTGGGTCGATGTGCCGACGATCGGGCAACGATCGCTCCTTCGACGTTCGACATTACCGATGCGCGAAATACACAAGATGCCCGATATCAACGCGGCTTCGATTTCGCTCCGCAATGTGCGAATAGCCCGCATCGCGTGACCTCGCGCGGCAGAACGCCTCGCCGGATATGGGCACGTGTTTTGCTCCCAACGCTTTAGCAAAGGGGGTCGTCATGCAAATGCATAACGAGCAAACGCCGATCGCGCGAACGACGAAGCACAAGGGGTTGCATGAGCGAGAGCGATGGTCTGCAAGCGCCGCCGCTTCGATGTATCAGCATGGTGTGTCAACAGGGAGAAAATGCATGACATTCCGGTATTCCCTACAAGTGTTGACGATGGCGCTGGCCGTGGCGGGCATCGGCGTCGCATCGACCGGCACCGTCCATGCGCAGGCAAGCGAGGCCCCGACCGGCGCCGCGCCGGTTGGCGGCACGACACTTTCTCCCGCCGATCAGCAGTTCGTGCTCGAAGCTTCGACGTCCGATGCGACCGAAATCGCCGCAAGCGAAGTCGCGCTGAAAAATTCGCACGATCCGCAGGTCAGGAAGTTCGCAGGGCAAATGATCGTCGACCACACGAAGCTCTCGCAGGGCATGGCGGCGCTCGTCGCGAAGAAGGGCTTCAAGTTGGCACCGTCGGCGGATTCGGCGCTGGTCGGCAAGCTGCAGACGCTAAAGGGCACTGCGTTCGATCAGGCTTACGTCGAGCAGATCGGCGTGGAGGCGCATCAGCGCGCGGTCGATCTGTTCCAGCAGCAAAGCGCGAGCGGCACCGATGCGCAACTGAAGGCCGCGGCCGCGCATGCGTTGCCGACCATCCGGCATCACCTCGACATGGCGCGTCAGCTCGCAGGCAAGATGAAGGGCTCGTCATGAACGCGACCCTGCCGCGGCCTGCTTATGAGGATTCCTTTATGCAGATCATTTTCCCCGATGAGCAACCCGTTTTCGACGGGGCGAATCTGACGGTTTGCTTCATCGCGCGCGTGCATGGCGAGCCGGTCGTGTGCGCGATTACCGCCGAGGCGCTCGAAGATCATTTCGGTGCCGATTCGGCGCTCGAACCGGCCTTGATGGAGGCGTTCGACAGGGGGCGCCAGCGCATCCGTTCGGTCTGCGCGGAAGCGCTCGACCAGAACGACGGAGAAGGCGTAGTGTTGCATAGCGGACTGTTCCGAGTCGAAGGCCTGGAGCCGGATCGTGGCGCTGCGGCATAGCGCGCTCGCGTGCCGCAGCGCCGTGCTTTCTCGATGCGCCATGCAAAGGCGCGGACAGGGGCCGCGAACGCCTTTCATCGATAAGGAGGCGATATGTCACTCATCGTTGCAGCACGCTTTACGACTTTTCCCACCGCGGAAAACGCCGCGCAAAAGCTCTTCAATACCGGGTTCGTCGAAGAAGACGTGACGCTGTTTTTCGTCAATCCGCGCGGCCAGCACGCGCATCATCCGATCGGCGGCAATATGGGCACCGACCCCGGCGCGCGCGACGCGCCCAAAGGCGCGGGAATGGGCGTGACGATCGGCGCGGTGATGGGCGCAGTCGTCGGCGTCGCGATCTTCGCGGCGTTTTCGGCCCCGCTGCTCGTTTCGCTGATCGCGGCCGGGGTCGGCGCGTATGCCGGGTCGCTGGCGGGCGCGATGTCGCGCACGCGCGAGCACGCAAAAACGGGGTACAGGGTGCCGTATCACGAAGAGTTGCGCGATTCCGGCGTGCTGGTCGCCGTGCACGTGTCGCAGGACAATCAGCTCGAAGCCGCGCGCGTGTTGCGAGAGGCCGGGGGCATGGCGATCGAAAAGGCGACCGGGCGCTGGCAGCAGGGACGCTGGGCCGATTTCGATCCTTCGAAAACGCCGGAGCCGTTCAATGAGTTTGTGGAGAAGCGGGCGTAGGTTGGGGCGGCGGTATGAATAGAACGGCTCGATGGATTCGGGCCGTTTTTTTGTGCAGCTGAGTGGTAGCTATCGCACGAATTAACTTATTGCCATCTCGTTAATAAATAAAAATGATGATCTTGGTGGGTGCATGAGATTTGATGATGTTTTCTTGATTTTAATTGTTGGAGTGTCTGATATTTATTGTCGAATTTTTATTTAATTGTATTTTTAAATGTCAATCGGACAATTCCTATTTGTATTTTTATTTTCTGATTCGTGTGCAATTAACTTTTATTAAAAGAATAAAATTGATGTATGCGGTATTTTGAGGCGGTTAAAAAAACACGCTTCCTAAAGATGAACAGGAATACTTTTCGGCTCGTCTATAGCCGGCTTCGGGATATGCCCGTTGCAGTTGCAGAAACGGCCATTGGCCACGGCAATGTATGTCAAGGGGAAACTCTTCCGTCCGTCTCAAATCGACGCATGACTCTTTTCGCGATGCGTCACGCAGTTTTTGCCGTGCTCGTGCTGTCCGGATTTACGCCCGAGTTTTCGAATGCGCAGATCGTGCCCTCGGGTGCGCATGCGCCAACGGTCATCCAGACGCAGAACGGTTTGCCGCAAGTCAATATCAACAAGCCGGGTGGCGCGGGGGTTTCGGTCAACACGTATTCGCAATTCGACGTGCAAAAGCCGGGCGTGATTCTGAATAACTCGCCGACCATCGTTCAGACGCAGCAGGCGGGGCAGATCAATGGCAATCCGAATCTGTCGCCGGGACAATCGGCGCGGATCATTTTGAATCAGGTCAATAGCAATTCACCGAGTCAATTGCGTGGTTATCTCGAAGTCGCCGGCAATAAAGCGGAAGTGGTGGTGGCGAACGGCTCGGGCATCGTCGTCGATGGCGGCGGCTTCATCAATACGACGCGCGGCATTCTGACGACCGGCACGCCACGGCTCGACGCCAGCGGCAATCTGACCGGCTTCGACGTGGCGGGCGGCAACATCACCGTGCAGGGTGCGGGGCTCAATACGCGCAACATCGATCAGGTCGATCTGATTGCGCGCGCGGTGCAGGCGAATGCCGCGATTTACGCCAATACGCTCAATGTCGTGACCGGCGCGAACCAGGTCGATCACGACACGCTGGCGGCCACGCCGATCGCGGCTAACGGCGCATCGCAAGGCGTCTCGATCGACGTGAGCCAGCTTGGCGGCATGTACGCGAACCGGATCGTGCTCGTCGGCAATGAGAAGGGAGTCGGCGTGTCGAACGCGGGCGTCATCGAGGCGCAGGCGGGCGACCTCACGCTGACCACGCAGGGCAAGCTGGTGCTCAGCGGCACGACGGGCGCAAGCGGCAATCTCTCGGTGTCGGCGGCAGATGGAGTCGACAACAGCGGCACGACCTTGGCGCGTCAGTCGGTGTCGATCAATACGTCCGGCACGCTCGTCAATAGCGGCACGCTGGCCGCGCAGCAGGGGCTCACGGTGAACGCGGGCAGCATCGCCTCCACCGGTTCGCTCGGCGCGGGCATCAACGACGACGGCCCGGTTGCACAGTCGGGTGATCTGGATCTCTCTGCAAACGGCACGCTGTCGGCGACGGGCCAGAACATGGCGGGCGGCAACGCGACGCTGCGGGGCAGCGATGTAATGCTCGCCGGCAGCCGGACCATCGCCCATGGCGCGCTCGATGTGTCGGCCGCGCAAACGATCGATACCAGCACGGCGACGCTCGATGCGGCGCAGCTTTCGCTCAGTGGTACGAACCTCGTCAATCACGGTGGCACGATCACGCAGACCGGCACCGGTGCGACAGTCGTCAACGTGTCCGGCACGCTCGATAACACCGGCGGCACGCTTCAGACCCATAGCGCGGATCTCGCACTTGAGCCCGTGACGCTCATCAACGATAAAGGCACGCTCACCAGTTCGGGTAGCGGCACGCTGTCGGTGCAGGGTGCTTCGCTGTCGAACAACGGCGGTACGCTCGCGACGAATGGCGCGCTCCGGGTCGATGTCGGTACGCTGGCGAATCGCGGTGGAACGCTGGCGGGGCAGTCTTCTGCTGCGCTCGCCGTCACTTCGCTCGATAACAGCGCGGGCGGTTATGTTGGCGCGCGCGATGTGTTGATCACCGGCGCAGGCGTGCTGGACAACGCGGGCGGCATGATTCAGGGAGACGGGCAGCTTGACGTGTCGGCGCAGACGGTGTCGAACGATGGTGGATCGATTGCGAATGGTGGGACAGGCAAGACGACCGTAAGCGCCAATGGCGCACTCACCAATACCGGCAACGGACAGATTGGCGGTAACGGCGACGTGTCCGTGGCGGGCGGCAGCATCGACAACGCAGGCGGCACGATTGCGGCCGGTGGTGCAACGAGCGTTCAATCTGGCGGCACGTTGAAGAATGCGGCAGGCCTGATCCAGGGGAACGGCGCAGTCACGGTCTCCGCACAAGGCGCACTCGATAACACCGGCGGCCAGATCGAAGCGGACGGCGTAGCGGCGACACTCACGGCTGCCGGCGCGTCGGTCGATAACACGAACGGACGTATCGCCAACGTCGGCACCGGCGCAACGACCATCGACGCGGCAACGATCACGAACGCGAACACGGGAGTGGGGCAGATCGAAGTGGAGAATAATCAGGTCGCGCAGACGACATCAATGGCATCGCCGCCGCCGTGGTTGTGGTTGACGCACGGCACACCGGTCATCTCCCGACTACGGCGCAGCAGCGCCCAGATACGCCGGTAGCCGTAGGTTGGCAGATGCGCCACATGTCCTCGAATTTCCTCGACCAGACCGGCATCATCGGTCACGCGGGCACGGCGACCATCCCGCCAATCGGACGGACGACTCCGCTTCACCGCCACGGCAGAGCGCGCCACGCCGAGAACTTCGCAGACCGTCTTCATCGGTCGTCCCCTGGCAGCAAGGGCGAGCGCGCAATCAGGTTTTTTGACCGGCCCCAATCCACGGCTTCTTTCAGGATTTCGACCTCCAGCGTCTTCTTCCCGAGTAGCCGTTGCAGTTCCTTGATTTCCTTGATGGCGGCGGCCAGTTCGGATGCGGGCACAACAGATTCACCTGCCTTCACCGCCGCCAGGCTGCCTTCCTGGTATTGCTTGCGCCAGCCGAACACCTGGTTGGCGTTGACGCCGTGCCGACGTGCCACGGCCGACACCGATGCTCCCGGCTCCAGTGTTTCCTGCACGATGGCGATTTTTTCCTGCGCCGTGCGCCGACGACGGCGCTCCGGCTCGGTCAGAATTTCGATGCTTTCCACGTAGTGACCAGGCTTATTGATAGGCACAAGACTATCCCTTATTTTAAGAGAGTCCTTGTGTCCTCAGATACGTGGGGCCGCTCCAGTTTGCTTGTTCGCTGCATTCGTTGTCGGGTTTGGGGCATTCATTCTTTCGGGGATTTGTCGAATTTTCTTGCATCTTGGAGACAACCAGTCCATGCGAACAATAAATGAAACTGTTGAGCGATTCTCCAACGAAGTTCGGTCCGTGGTTTAAGCGGTAGGGAGAGGCCTGAGTTACTGGAGCACCTCCTGTTTGTGGCTGGCTATGCGGTCGCTGCCATAGTCGCCATATTCGCCAGTGTCTACGCGTGGCGCAGAGTGATCCGCCCGCGCTTTGTCGTCGACGGATGACTACCGCATCGTGCAGGCGTGCTGCGGGCGAAAGGCCACGATAAATAAAATAACTCTCGGCCGCCCGATCCTATTCGGCTGCGACCTTCAGATGGTTCTTCACGCCCGAGACACCCTTCACGTTCTGCACGACTTCCGCGGCCGCCGACTTATCGTCTGCCGAGGGCACCGAGCCCGTGAGCCACACGACGCCCTTGCGCGTCTTCACGTGGATATGCGTCGACTTGACGTTCTTCGCCGCGAGCAGATCCGCCTTGACCTTGGTCGTGATGGCGCCGTCGTCGATGTGCTCGCCGATGGTTTCCGATGACGCGGACGGCGCCGTCGTCGCGGTCTGTGCGGTGGCATTCAGGGCGAATGCGACGACAGCGATGCTGCTCGCGGTCTTCAGAAGCTGGATCGTCTTCATGGTTTCTCCTTCGGGTGTTGATGAGAATGGACGGTTTTGTTGCTGGTGACCGATCGTGGCCGAAATCGCTGATGATCCACGTAGAGCCGTTGCCACGACGACTCCATCGGGGCCTGTTTTTCGCCATCGCTCGACACCGAATGCGACGCTTGCAGGGACTTTTCTATTGGCCGAAGCTCACATCCGTCATGCCGAGTCGGGCCGCAAGCAGTGTGCCAACCACGTTCGTGCAGACGACTCATGCACACGTATCGCTGTCGAAAAAGCGTCGCGGCATCGGGTTCGTGGCCGAGGATGAGTGCATGAACGATACGCGTCGAGTTTCGCGTGGTCGTCCGATAACGTGGACCGGAAATTTCAGGGCGCTTGTAAAAAAGGGCGTCTCCCGCCTATGCAGATACGCGAGCCCGAATAGCCAAAGCGTAAATAAAACAGCAGCTTGAGAAACCTGGTACGACAGTTGCTCCAATGAGCGAAAGCAGCTTTCCTGGCCCTTGGCTGTTATGGCTATCAACGAACGGAATCTCACGCCAATGCCTTCCATCGAATTACGTACGAGGCAATCGCTTGCACTGACGCCTCGGCTTCAGCAATCGGTGCGCCTTCTGCAACTGTCGGCGCTGGAGTTTCAGCAGGAATTGCGCACGGCACTCGATACGAATCCGTTCCTCGAATACGATTCGTCGGAAACGGAAGACGTCGCGCTAGCCACGACGTCGCCGGCCGAAGAAGCGGGCGCGCTGCCCGCGGCCGATACGCTCGCCGCCGAACCCGGTGCGTTGCCCGCCGAAAACGCCGATGGCGACACGCTGGAAAGTACAGGTCAGGACGACATGCCCGGCGATTTTTCGGGCGACTACGGCGCTCGCACGTCGACACGTCAGAACGGCGATGCCGATGGCAGCGATCCGGCCGATTGGGCCCGCTCGCAGCCGACCTTGCGCGAGCAGTTGCACGATGCGCTGCGTCTTTACCGGCTCGACGACCGCGACCGCGCGGTGGCGCGCTTCATCATCGAGGCGCTCGACGACGACGGCTATCTGCGGCAATCGCTTGCCGATCTTGCCGACAGCGTGGCCGATAGCGTCGAACTCGAACCGGCCTTGACCGAGGAAGACCTGCTCGTCGCACTGCGTCTCGTGCAGTCGCTCGATCGCCCGGGGCTCGGCGCGCGTTCGCTGTCGGAATGCCTCGCACTGCAGATCAACGCATTGCCCGACGATACGCCCGGACGCGAGGTGGCGCGGCAGATCGTCGAGCATCATCTCGAACGTCTCGCGCGCCGCGAGCAGGCCGAATTGCAAAAGCAGATCGGCTGCGGCGCGGAAGAGTTGCGCGTGGCCTGCATGCTCGTGCGCAAGCTCGATCCGAAGCCCGGCAATTGCTATGGCCGCGCCGAGGACAACTACGTGGTGCCCGACGTGATCGTGCGTCAGGCGCGCAACAAGTGGGTCGTGTCGGTCAATCCGGCCGTGCAGCCGCGCGCGCGGATCCATCGCATGTATGCGCGGCTTTTCGCGCAGTCGGCGGGCGCGAGCCGTTCGCCGCTCGCGCAGCAGTTACAGGAAGCGCGCTGGCTGATCCGCAATGCGCAGCAGCGCTTCGATACGATTCAACGCGTCGCCGAGTGCATCGTCGCGCATCAGAAAGCATTCTTCCAGTACGGCGAAATCGCGCTGAAGCCGATGGTGTTGCGCGACGTCGCGGACGAACTCGGTCTGCATGAATCGACGATCTCGCGTGCAACGGGCAACAAATACATGGCCACGCCGCGCGGCATTTTCGAATTCAAGCATTTCTTCCCGCGCGAACTCGGCACCGAAAGCGGCGGCACCTGTTCGGCCGCCGCGGTGCGCGCGCTGCTCAAGGAGATGATCGCCGCCGAGAACACGCGCGATCCGCTCTCCGACGTGACGCTCGCGAAGATGCTGGCCGATCAGGGCGTGCTCGTCGCGCGGCGCACGGTGGCGAAGTATCGGCATTTGATGAAGGTGCCGCCGGCGGAATTGCGCCGGCAGTTTTGATGGCAGGTTCAGGCGCAACGCGCCTGATCGTGCGTTCCTTACTATCATCGTCGGCTCGCGCGTGAGCCGCGCCACTCAGACTCCTCGTTATCCATCGTGCGCGCGAGGCCGATGCGCTCCCAGCCGGGGCAGCCCCACACAGCCACAAACTCGATCTCGAAGCAGATGAGCTGCCACCCAAAAAGCCTGGCACGCATGCCATGCGACCCAGTTCGCGAACAGCAGAATATAACGGCACTCTTCCTGCATGACCGGTTCGAACGCATCGATGAGTTCGGGCGGAAAGGAACCGGAGCGGCGTGCGAGTTCGAAAAATCCGAATGCAAAGAATCTGTCCACGCATTCGCCGTAGCCGGTCACGAGATAGGCTCACTCGGCGTCTTTCAATAGACATAGGGCGGCTCGCTGGCAAGCGTGATGCCGTATGCCCGCACATGCGCGATAGCACCTCTTTGCGGCGGCCTTCTTCCCATGCGTTGAGCGTGAGCGCGTTGGGCTGTTCCTGCGGCAGGTGCGGTACGCGAAAGCCGGGGCGGCAGCGTGGCATGCATCCTGTACCGGTTGCTCCATGGGCAACGCTCGGCAAGACGGCATCTTCGATTCTGCACGATGCACGACATACGTGCGAGGTCGCGGCGCGGCAGAAGCCATTTGTAATGTCGAACCCGTAACGACAGGACGGTTGACGTCGCGCGGACTTGCGTCAAGAATCGAGCGCCGGGTGCGTTCCTGAAGCGGATTGACGAGGCCTCATCCGGCGCTTCTTGCAGCGCTGCTTTCCGCACTTCTGCCCGCGCCTCATCCGGCAATTCCGGCGCGTCTCGACTCGTGGTTGGGGAACTTCATGATCCTTCGTTTCCGTGTTTCGTTGCACCGCTTCCATGCGGCGGGATGGCCGGTCGCGGCGCTGGCGGCGACGTTTTCCATCGTCACCCTGGCGTCGTTCAGTGAACGAAGCATGGCGGCCACCCCCGGCGATTTGCCGAATGCAACGCAAAGCGCGCAGGCGGTGGAGCGTGCAGCGTCCGGACCCGCCGCGAATCAGCCCACGCCCGGCAATGCGGGCGAGCCGAACGCCACGACCTCGCGCACCGGTACGGAGCCGCGCAAACATTCGGCTTCACAATGGAATACGCAAGCAGCAACGAATGCCTCGGACGCCACGGCAACATCGCATGCCACGGATACCACGGATGCCACACAACACGACGGCAAACCATCGACGCCCGCCATTCCCGTCCCGCCGGAAACCACGAGCGTCACCACGCATTCGCTGCGGCTCGATGGCCGCAAGCTCGACTACACCGCGACGGCCGGCAATCTGCTGCTGCATGACAAGACCGGCGCGGCCAACGCCAGTGTCTTCTATGTCGCCTACACGGTGCCGGGCAAAACGCCGGCGACGCGACCCGTCACCTTCCTGTTCAACGGCGGCCCCGGCGCCGGCAGCGTGTTCCTGATGATGGGCTCGTTCGGACCGAAGCGCGTACGCACCGCGAGTCCCGCGAGCACGCCGCCCGCGCCGTACACGTTCGAAGACAACCCCGACAGTCTGCTCGACACGACCGACCTCGTCTTTATCGACGCGGTCGGCGCGGGCCTGTCGAGGATCGTCGGACATGGCACGGGCAAGGATTTCTGGGGCGTCGACGAAGACCTCAACGCGTTCGCGCAGTTCATCGATCGCTATCTGACCGTGAACCAGCGCTGGGATTCGCCGAAGTATCTGCTCGGCGAATCGTATGGCACCGCGCGCGCCGCGATGCTCGCGTACAAGCTCGGGCAGAACAATATCGCGCTGAACGGCGTGATCCTGATGTCGTCGGTGCTCGATGCGTCGGCGTTCTCGCCGGGCTTCGATTTAAAGAGCGAGAGCTATCTGCCGAGTTTCGCGGCCATTGCGTGGTATCACGACAAGATCACGCCGAAGCCCGCGAGCTTGCCGGCGTTTCTCGACGAAGCGCGCGCGTTCGCGCGGGGACCTTACGCACAGGCCCTTGCGCGCGGCGATGCATTGCCCGATGCCGAGCGCGATGCGATTGCCGCGCGCGTTGCGTACTTCACCGGGCTCGACGTGGGCTATGTGAAGCGCAATCGTCTGCGGCTTTATCCGTCGCGTTTTCGCAGCGAGTTGCTGCGCGACCGCTCGCGCACCGTCGGCCGTTACGACGCGCGTTTCGAAGGCATCGACTTCGACGACGCCAACGAGCATCCCGACTTCGATGCGTCGGTGAGCGGTATCTCGAGCGCATTCGACGCGGCGCTGCATCGGCATTTCGCGGAAGACCTGCACTTCACGCCGGCGGACCGCTACGAGGTTTTCAACGACGACGCGCTGCGCCAATGGGACTGGAAGCATCGCGAGTGGTGGGGCGAGCGCTTGCAGTTGCCGTACCCGGCCGGCGATCTGGCCGAGGCGATGCGGCAGAACCCGCAGTTGCGCGTGATGTCGCTGAACGGCTACTTCGATCTCGCTACGCCGTTCTACGCGACCGAGTATGCGCTGGCGCATCTCGGCATCGATTCGCCACTGCGCGAGAACGTGCGCATCACGTACTATCCGACCGGCCACATGATCTATCTCGACGATGCCGCGCTGCATGCGCTCAAGCACGATCTGGCGAGCTTCTACGCCGCGCAGCCGCATTGAGTGTCCGCACGAAAGCGTGTCGCGCGCATGAAATCGGCGTGGAGTCGAAAGGTATAATTCCACGCACCGTGGGGCAGGCCGCCGCCGCTTGCTCCACCCACCGGTTTCACCGATCGCCGCCCATGCCATTCACCCCGATCCCGTCTTTTACGCGCAAACGCATTTCCGACGTGGTGTCCGACCAGGTCAAGCAACTGATCTCGGAAGGCACGCTGATGCCCGGCGACCGTCTGCCCGCCGAGCGCGATCTCGCGGCGCAGCTCGGCGTATCGCGGCCGTCGCTGCGCGAGGCGCTGATCCGGCTCGAAGCGGACGGCTATATCGAAACATCGGGGCGGGGCGGCTTCACGGTGGTCGACGTCACCGCGCCGATTATTTCGAAGCCGCTTGCCGAACTGCTGCTGCAGAATCCGCGTACCAGTGCCGACATTCTGGAGTTGCGCCAGGGGCTCGAAGCGATTTCGACCGTCTACGCGGCGCAGCGCGCGACCGCCGCGGACCTCGAGCGGATCGGCACGGCGTTCGAGGCGCTGAAGGCCGCTTCGCTGTCGCGCGATCGCACGAGCCTCGCCGAACTCGACGCCGCGTTTCACCTCGCGATTGCCGACTCCACGCACAACGTCGCGCTCGCTCATGTGATGCACGGGATTCATACGCTGATTCGCGAGGGTATGCGGCAATATCATCGCTTGATCGATTACGATGACACGATGGAAAAGCAGTTGATGGCTCAGCATCAGGCGATTTACGACGCCGTGATCGCACGCGATGCGCAAAAGGCGCGCAAGGCCGCCGAGCGGCATCTGGCGTTCGTGCGTGAAATCTATAAGGAAGACGCGGCAAAGCCGTCGCCGGCATGAATGCCCGATTCCCCGCAGCTCGCGCGTAGCGGCGAAGCACGCGGGCCAGAGCGCCACGGAACGGATTGACACCGATTGACACCACTCGTGGACTTTCTTATAGTCTTGGTCAGACCAACATGACCAAGTGAGCCGAAGTCGCCACGGCTGCCGGTGGCGGCCATGCCGGCCACGGTCCGATTGGCGTCATCCCCGCCTTTTTAAAAAGCCTATGAAAGTCGCGCTGTTTATCCCGTGCTTTATCGATGCGTTCTATCCGGAAGTGGGCATCGCCACGCTGGAACTGCTCGAACGCTTCGGCATCGAGGTCGACTATCCGCGCGAGCAAACCTGCTGCGGCCAGCCGATGGCCAATAGCGGCGCGCATGCCGACGCGGCCGCCACCGAGCGGCTTTTTGCGCGCAATTTCGCGGGCTACGACTATATCGTCGGGCCGTCCGCGAGCTGCATTCATCACGTGCGCGAACATCTGACCGCGCTCGAACAGACCGACGCAGTGAAGAAGGTGCGGGCGAGTGCCTATGAACTGGTCGAGTTTCTGCATGACGTGGTCGGCGCGCGGGAATTTCCCTGGGCCGAGTTTCCGCATCGCGTCGGTCTGCACAATAGCTGCAGCGCGCTGCGGCATCTGAAGGAGGCGTCGGTGTCGGAAATCAGGGGCACGCCGTTTTCGAAGCCGCGTACTTTGCTCGAAGGCGTGAAGGGCATCGAGTTCGTCAAGCCGGCGCGGCCCGACGAATGCTGCGGTTTCGGCGGCACGTTCTCGGTTACGGAAGAGGCAGTGTCCGTGCGCATGGGGCAGGACAAGGTGCGCGATCATCTGAATGCGGGCGCCGAGTACATCGTTTCGGGCGACATGTCGTGCCTGATGCATCAGCAGGGCTGCGCGGAACGCATGCAGGCCGAGGCGCGCTTCATCCATATTGCGCAGGTTCTCAATGGAGCGCGCGCATGAGCCGCATCGATCACGCCAAGGCCGCCGGCGCGTTCATCAAAAAGACCGAGCACGTCGCGTTTCATGATCGGCGTCTATGGGACTTGCGCGAGAAGCGCGACGCGCAGGCGCACGGCATCGCCGAATGGGAAACGCTGCGCGTGCTCGCGTCGGGCATCAAGGAACATACGCTGTCGCATCTGGCCGACTATCTCGAACAGTTCGCGGCGGTGGCCGAAGCGAACGGTGTGGTCGTGCATTGGGCCGCCACCGCCGAGGAGCACAACGCGATCGTCCATCAGCTGATGTCCGAGCGCGGCATGACGACGCTCGTGAAGAGCAAGTCGATGCTGACCGACGAATGCCGGATGCGCGAATACCTCGAACCGCGCGGTATCACGGTGATGGAAACGGATCTCGGCGAACGCATCCAGCAACTCGATCATCAGGACCCGAGCCATATGGTCGTGCCCGCCGTGCACAAGCTGCGCGCGGACGTGGCCGAACTGTTCGGCCGTACGATCGGCACCGATCCCGACAATAGCGACATTCACTATCTCGCCGAAAGCCAGCGCATGAATACGCGGCCGTATTTCGTGCGCGAAAAGACGGCCGGCATGACCGGCTGCAATTTCGCGGTGGCGGAAACGGGCACGGTGGTCGTCTGCACGAACGAGGGCAATGCGGACCTTTCGGCGAACGTGCCGCCGCTGCATATCGCGTCGATCGGCATCGAGAAGCTGATTCCGAAAGTATCGGACCTCGGCGTGTTCGTCCGCATGCTGTCGCGCAGCGCATTGGGTTCGCCGATCACGCAGTACACGTCGCATTTTCGTGCGCCACGTCCCGGCACCGAGATGCATTTCATCCTCGTCGATCATGGCCGTTCGGAGCGGCTCGCGATGGAGGACTTCTGGTACTCGCTCAAATGCATTCGCTGCGGCGCGTGCATGAATACGTGCCCCGTGTATCGGCGCAGCGGCGGGTTGTCGTATGGCGGCACCTATTCGGGGCCGATCGGCGCGATCATCAATCCGACTTTCGATCTGAAACGCTATAGCGCCTTGCCGTTCGCCTCGACGCTGAATGGCAGTTGCAGCAACGTGTGTCCGGTGAAGATCAATATTCACGAGCAGATCTACAAATGGCGCACGGTGATCGCCGAGCGCCACGAAGTCCCGTTCGTGAAGCAGGAAGTCCTGAAAATGGCAGGGCGTCTGCTCGCGAGTCCGACCTTGTATCGCGCGACGGTGTCGTCGATGGGCGGCGCATTGCGGCGCTTGCCGAATTTCGTGCTCTACAACCCGCTCAATATCTGGGGCAAGCAACGCGACTTGCCGGAAGCACCGAAGATGACTTTTCACGCATGGTACAAAAAGAATCGCGGAGGCGGCGATGACAACGCGTGAGGCTTTTCTCGCGAAAGTGCGTGCCGCGCAACCCGAGGCGCGGCCGCGTCCCGAGGTGCCGCTTTTCGAGTCGGCCTGCGGCGATCCGCGCGCGCGTTTCACCGCTGCATTGGAGGCGATGGGCGGCGCCTGCGTCGAAGCGTCGAGCGCGAGCGAGGTGAGTGCATTGATTTGCAAGCGCTTCGGCGCGACGGCTTCGGTTGCCTCGGCAACGCCCGAGATACCGGGCACGCGCGAGCTTGCCGCGGGCACGGCCCCGGCCTCGCTGCAGGACGTCGAGGTCGGCGTGGTGCGAGCGCGCTTCGGTGTCGCCGAAACGGGGTCGGTCTGGTTCAGCGAGCGCGAGTATGTGGTCAATGCGCTCGGCTACATCGTTCAGCATCTCGTGGTTCTGCTCGATCCGGCGCAATTGCTCGATGGCTTGCAGGACGTTTACCGCCGCGACGATTTTCGCGAGGCACGTTATGCGGCGCTCGTCACCGGACCTTCCGCGACCGCCGATATCGAAGGCGTGCTGATTCGCGGCGCCCAGGGCGTGCGCTCGCTGACGGTCGTATGGATCACGGCGTGAGGTATCGGGTGCTCGCGCCCGTCATGGGGCGCGGCACGTCTCACGCATGCGGCGACGCCGGCCCCGGATTGCCGGCCGGACCCGGCTCGACCGGTATCTGATCTTCCACCGGCGCGTCGCCCTTGCGGGACGCCTTGCTTTCCATCTGCCCATGTCCGGGCTCGTGCGGCGTGCGGGGATCGGTCTTCACCGCATCGCTCTCCGGGTCCCACGTCAGCAGATGGCGTTGCGGATTCGCGATCTCGATGCTGCGTTCGCTGAAGCGCTCGACGATGCGCCGGTTGAATTCGCGCTGCACGCCCCAGCGCGCCGTATCGCGGCATTGCATCTGACCGGCCAGCGTGACGGCCGAGCCGTCCACTGCATCGACGCCCCAGAACGCAAAGTCCGACAGGATGCCGTTCTGGAACTTCTCGTCGGTGCGCAGCGACGCGCCGATTTCCTTGAGCGTGTCGATCGCGCGCTCCACGTCCTGGCCGAACACGATGCTCACGCGCACGGCCGCATTGCCGAGTCCGCGATTGGTATTGTTCACGGTCGACACCGAACTGAACGGCACCGTGAACAGCGAACCATCGCTGCCGCGCAGCCGCACGGTGCGGATCGACAGATATTCGACGGTGCCCGACACGCCCGCGAGCGTGACCCAGTCGCCGACCTGCATCGCGTTTTCCATCAACAGGAAGATGCCGGTGATGAAGTCCTGCACGAGCTTTTGCGAGCCGAAGCCGAGCGCGACGCCGAAGATGCTCGCGCCCGCGAGCAGCGGCCCGATGTTCACGCCGAGCTCGCTCAGGCCGGTCAGCACGACGACGAGCGCGATCACGCAGAACAACGCGCTGCGCAGCATCGGCATCAGCGTGCGCAGCCGCGCGGCGCGCATCAGATCGCCGCGCTCGGTCCAGCTGTCGAGGCGCCGTTCGGCCGCCACGTTGACGGCTTCCCACACGGCCAGCGCAATCACCGCGGCCACGCCGATCGTCGCGAGCGCCGAGGCGAGCCGGTGGCCGATCGTGCCTGTGCGGAACAGATCGACGACGTCCACACCCCATGCCTGCAACAGCGCGAGCGCGGTGACGATGCCGATGATCCAGCTCACGAGCCGCCGCAGCAGCGGGTAATAGCGGTACGCGTGCTGATGCACGAGCGAGCGCGATGCTTCGTCCTGCACATGAAAAATACGCGCGAGCGCGCCGAAGATCACGATCGACGCGAGCCGCGCGCCGACCAGGATCGCCAGCGTCATGCCGCCGACGTGCATGAGCGTGTGATAGCCGTTCTGCACGTCGAAGGCCCAGACGAACCAGAGCGCCATGACGATCACGACCGTGACCCAGGCCCATGCGTCGGCGAGCGCGTTGCCGAACATCTGCAACGATTCGTTCGTGGAGAAGCGCTGGCGGATGCGCTTGCCGACCGGCTTCGCGCAGCGCAGTACGAGGATCGAGATCATCACGTGGCCGACGAGCGCGACCACCTTCAGCAGCGCGAGATGCGCGGCGTCGTTCATGCCGAGCGCCTGCGCGACTTCGGCGAGCGCGACACCGGCGCCGACCACGCCGACGATGCGCGTGATCCACTGGAGCACGAACGCGGCCCACGCGTCGCCCATGCGCAGCAGCCGCAGACGCGGCGCGCCCGGCTGCAGGAAGCACGCGCCGACGATCACGATGCCGCGGCACAGCGTGTAGACGTCGACGAGCGAATCGAGCGCGCGGTCCTGCGGCGTGCCGGTGTCGGTGAAGAACGACATCAGCGCGCCCGCCGCGCCGACGAAGACCGCGAGCGGCAGCAGCCGCAGCACGGTGATGAGCAGCGCGCGCGGCAGGCGTTGCAGCAGCGTCCAGTGATGCGTCGCGTTGCGCTTGCCTTCGGCCTCCTCGGCGGACGGCGTTGCTTCGGCGGCGGCCGGTCCGATGGCGACGGCCTGCGTCCCGGCTTCGAGCACGGGTGGCACCGGCGGCATGCGGGTCGGTACGTCGATCTCCTGCGGGTACGCGGCGCTGTCGCCGCCTTCATCCTGTTGCGTGCGCTCGCGACGCGCCGCGAGCGCGAGGTACGCGCGCCGCAATAGCCGGCGCGTCAGCCATTCGAGCAGCAGCGCCGGGATCAGCGCGGCGAGCAGCGACCACAGGACTTCGAACAGCACCGAGCGGGCCTGCGGATTGGTGAACTGCCAGTTCCACCAGGCGCGCACCGAGGCGACGTCGAGTAAGGCCGCGACCGAGCCGCGCAGCGACTTCGCCAGATACGCGGCCCAATACGCGCCACGGCGCGCGATCTGCGAGGCGAGACCGTTGGTTTTGAACGCGTCGGGTACGAGCGAGGCCGTGCCGCTGGCCGCAGCCAGGGCCGAGGGCGATGCAGCGGCTGGCGCGGAAGCGGGCGGCGCGCTCAGCGCGTCGGCGGCGGCGATCGCCTGCAGCGTAGCGGCGATTTGCGCGCGCCGCTGCGGATCGTCGAGTACCGCAAGCGCCTCGCGCGCCTGCTCCGGCGTCAGGCTGATCGCGGCAGCGGAAGCAGGCGAGGCGGCAGGCGTAGCGCAGAGGGCCGGCGCGGCGCCGGCAAGCAGGACAACGAAGAACCAGAGACGCAATAGTTTTTGCATGGGGTCTGAAGCAGATCTGAAGCGGCCGTAAAGCCAAGGGGATGCAACGAATGCGGACGATTGTGCCGGAATGCGGGACGTGTTTCAGCGACACTGACCAAGGACCGACACCCGCCGGGGCGCGCAAGTTCCTCGCGCGGCGGTCCGCCGGACGGCCCGGAGCGCCTGGAGCGGGCAGAGACGGCGTGCTTGCCCGGGCTTACGGGCGAAGTAGCACGAAGCCTGCCCGGAGCCGGTTCAGGTGGAAAACAGAGGGGTGGAAAGGGCGTGGCGCGCTCGGGTAAACGGGCGTGACGGCGGCTCAGCAGCGTGTGGACGACCACTAGCGGATGCCGGCTCGCGGCACGAATCGCTACCCAGGAGTGGGGCAGGCCGAGGAGAAAATTCCAGCGATGCGACGGCGCGGCAAGTACGGTGCGACGATCTCAGTGCGGCGATCGCCACGGAACTCGATCACAGGACCCGATAAGCGTATGCAGTCAACCAGGCATGCGCCGTCACCGACAACAACACCAGGCGCTTTCAACCGCATGACCCTCGACCGGCCCGCCGCGCAAAAAAGCGCTTAAACTCCGCTCATGCCACGGACGATGCCTGCCGCTCCGCCTCGTCGTCGGCATCGGCACCGCCCTGCGCGCCGCGTGTGCCGCCCGGCTCCTGATGCAGACGGTTCGCATGCATGAGCCGGTACAGCGTCGCGCGCGAGATGCCGAGTTCGGCCGCGGCATCGGAGAGCTTGTAGCCGTGCCGCAGCAACGCCTGTTCGATGCCGTCTTTCTCGGCCTTGCTGCGGATTTCCGCAAGCGTGATGGCCGGGCCGCCATGCGTTTCCGGCAAGCCGAGATCGCTCGCGGTGATGAAGCGGCCCTCGCTCATCACGACCGCGCGGCGCACGCAGTTGATCAACTCGCGCACGTTGCCCGGCCACGGATAGTTCGACATCGCGACGATCGCGTCGCTCGACAGCCCGCGCAGTTTGCGCGCGCCGTCCTGGCGATACATGCTGAGCGCATAGTTGGCGAGCAGCTTGATGTCGCCGCCGCGCTCGCGCAGCGGTGGCTCGACGAGGCGCAGCACGCAGAGCCGGTGATAGAGGTCGGAGCGGAAGCGGCCGTCCTCGACCGCGCGGTCGAGATCGACGTGGGTCGCCGAAATCACGCGCACGTCGATGCTGATCGGGCCATTGCCGCCGAGCCGCTCGATCGTGCCTTCCTGCAGAAAGCGCAGCAGCACCGCCTGGCACTCGTGCGGCATGTCGCCGATTTCGTCGAGAAAGAGCGTGCCTTCGTGCGCGCTTTCGATGCGGCCGATCTTGCGTTGCAGCGCGCCGGTAAACGCGCCGCGCTCATGGCCGAACAGTTCGGCCTGCAACAGGCTCGGCGGGATCGCCGCGCAATTGATCGCGACGAAGGGGCGGCTCGCGCGCGGCGAGCGCTCGTGAATCGCACGGGCGGTCAGTTCCTTGCCCGTGCCCGATTCGCCCGCGATGAACACCGGCGCGTCGGTCACGCCGCATTTGTCGATGCGGCGGTAAAGCTGCTGCATCGGCTCGCTTTGCCCGACCATGCCGTGCCGGCCGAGCGAGGGCTCCGGCGCGATGCGCGGCTGGCGCAGGCTGGAGAGGCCGTGCGCATGCCCGAGTGCGAACACGAGCCGGTCGTTGAGCCATGGCTGCGTGACGAAGTCGAAGCAGTAATCGAGGATAAAGCGGCTGACCAGTTCGTTCTCGCTCTGGCCCGGCACGATCTGCGCGACCCAGTTGGTCTGGACGCCGCACATGCACGAGGCCAGTGCGGAGAGTTGCTGCGAGGTGCAGTCTTCGGGCAGTTGCACGAGACCGACCTTGATGTTGCCGCGTTCGATCATCCGTTCGGCGGCGGCTGTGCTTTTCGCATGCACGGCTTGCCAGCCGGACGCGGCCAGAAATTCGACGAGCTTAGGGTCGGGCGAGTTCGCCACGCACAGAACGGTGCGCTCCGTGTCGGCAGGCGTGCAGGTGGTAGTCATGATTCCCCCGGTTCGATACAGCTGTCAGGACTGCTGTGCGACGTACTGGCCAGATAGGCCGTGCGCGCGCCAGCCGCCTGTGCCTTCTGCAGGCCGCTCCGGTTGCACGGTTCCGGAGCCGCCCTCAACGCGTAACGGTCAGAGACAAGCCGGTAGCGACGCACAGACGGCAGCGGCGGATCGCGGAAACGGGAGCGGCGTGGTGCGAACCGCCACGCACTCGATGCGGGATGAATCAGGCAATGGCGCCGCAAATAGCGTTCATTGCTGAAACTGCCCGGCGACTTTATCCCCGAATCGTGAAAACCACTAGAACCGATTGTCTCGCTCACTGCCTGATTTGTTTGCCTCGTTGACCCGATATCGGCGCTCTGATTGGCACATAGCCCCTTAACGATAAGCGAAAGCGACCAGGAGCGCCATACGAACATGCATGGATAAAGAAAGGATTTGCACGTTATCGGACTGACTTGAGCGGCTAAAGAATAAACGGTCAAGCCCACTTATGAGTGGCATCTAACATTAGATGACAAACTTCTAAGCATTTAGCGAAGTCACCGGTTCGCGACAGGCATGCGCGCGTGTTTCAAGCTTGCGACAGATTGGGCAGGCTCCGGCGGGCCGGTTTGCCGTTGCGCCGCGAGCGGTATCTTTGACCGGCCGCGCCGCGCAAGCCCCGCGCGGCCGGACCCGCGTTGCCCATGGCCGGGGGTGCGAGCCGGTAAATCGCGCCACGCGGAGCGTGATCGGATCACGAGGCTGCTTTATAGCGTGTCACGAACGAATCAATGCGCGCTATGCGGAGTGCGCGGACCGAAGGCGGGGCGGCAAAAGCGCCGCGTCGGATCGCGAATGCCGACGATCGTACAAGGCTTTGACGGCGGCGGTGGTGCTTGGAACGGGTGTTGGCATGGCCATTGCAGCAGGACGCCCGCACAAAAAAAGTTTTTGCCGCCGCTTCAATGGCACGGGGAAAGCCGGATTTAAAAAAATGGCGGCAAAAACAGGTTACTCGCGGACATGGCCGGGGAAGCCAATATCTGTTTGCGGTAGCGCGGCGGGGCCGAATAAAAAAGCAAACGTCGGATAAAACGGATGAGTGAAAGATTTTTGAAATCGGTCATTCAGAATCGGGCGACGAGAGGTATCGGACTCACCGTTTTCCTTTTCGGCTTTTGGTCAGGCCGACACGAAAAGGACGACGATAACGACAGGTGATGCGATTGCAACGTTTGCGAGCGACGCGCCGATCGAACGGAAGGGGCAGCGCCGGATCAGGACCTGGCCGGCGCGATGAAGCGGGGAGAGAGGCCACAGTCTCCGTAGAGAGACGGAGGTACGAGGTGAACTGGGTGCCGTGTCCGTGGTTCGACACGGGCACGGCGGCCCGGACGAGCGCCGGACTGTGCCGCATGGCGCAGTCCTGTCCGATATCGGGGGATGTCATGGAACAACTGATTCGCAAGCCGGCCGCCGTCCGCGCGGCCGGTGTTTCGAGGGCTCGCGGACTGGTCTGGCGGCGCCATGTGGTGGCGTCGCGGGCGCGCTTCTTTGCCGAGGCGCGCGTGTCGTCGGTTGATCTGTTGACGCTGGTGGTCGCCGATGCACTCAGGCGCAAGGCGCAGGCCGAGATCCGGCGCGACCTGCTGCGCGACGCCCTGTATGAAATGCCGCCGGCATGCGGGCGGCAAGCCGAACGGGATGTGCGGCGGCCATCGGAGGATGACGACGAAGGCGGCTCGTAGCGCGACGCCGATCGACAAAGCAGGTCACCCCTTCCGTACAAGAGTACAAGAAAGAGCTGCCGGATAACGCCCTCGCGGCGCCGCAGACACGCCATGATCGAGATTTTCCTGATTGCCGCCAGTACCGAAAACGCGCAGCGCGTCGTCGAGCGGCTCGACGACAGCGGTGTGCGTTACCGCCTGCGTACCGCCTACGGTTCGGTCCGGCAACTGCGCATGCATGCGCATCTGATCCGTAACGCCGACCTGCTGATCGTCGACGACGCCAATCTGGACGCGCACGGGCTGGACGGCATCGAGGAAACGCTGGCCTGCGCGCCCACGCTGCATTGCATGCTCGTGACGCCTGCGCCGTCGAGCGCGTTGCTCGGCGCGGCGATGCGCGTCGGCGTGAGTCACGTGCTGTCGTGGCCGCTCGAACCCGAGGCCGTCGGCGACGCGCTCGCGCGGATCGACGCGGCGAAGGGCGGCTGCGAGCAGCGCGGCGCGCGTATCGTGTCGCTCGCCTCGAGCAAGGGCGGCAGCGGCACGACGCTGGTCGCCGTCAATCTCGCCTGCGCGCTCGCGGCGCAGCGCAACCGCCGCGTGCTGCTGATCGACCTGAGCCAGCAATTCGCCGACGCCAGCCTGCTGCTGGCCGACCGGCCGCCGCCGATGACGCTGGCCGATCTGTGCGCGCGCGACGAGCCGCTCGACGCGGGGCTGTTCGATGCCTGCGCGATGCACGTGCGCCCGAATCTCGATCTGCTGGCCGGCGCGGGCGATCCGCTGAAGGCCGCCGAACTCCTGCCGGCGCAGCTCGAGCGCGTGCTCGCATGGGTGCGCGAGCGCTACGACGCGGTGCTGATCGACATCGGCCAGAGCCTCAATCCGCTGACGATCCGCGCGCTCGCGCATAGCGACGCGATCTGCATGGTCGTGCGGCAACATCCGCTGCACCTGCACGGTGCGCGCCGCATGCTCGATATTTTTCGCGAACTCGGACACCCGGCGAGCAAGGTGCGTGTCGTCGTCAATCAATACGAGAAGAACGCACGGATCAATCTGCCGATGCTCGAGCGCACGCTCGGCGCGAAGGTCGCGCATCAGTTGCCGCGCGACGACCGGCACGTCAACGACGCGTTGAGCCGCGGTGTGCCGGTCGTCATTGCCGCGCGCGACAGCACGCTCGCGCAGGGCCTCGGCTTGCTCGCGAACATGCTGTGGCCGGCCGGCGCCGAGCGCCACCGCAGCGTGCCCGGCCGTCTGCTCGCGGCCTGGCCCGAGGTGCTGCCGCAACTGAAGCCCGGCGTTTGAGGCCGCGCACGCTCGGGCGCTCGCGTGCATATCGGAGTAAGGTCAAACAGACCGGCGATTCCCGGTATATTGCGACGGTATAGGGGGGCGCCGACGATGAGACGGCCCCGCCGTCCAGCCACTCCAGCGAGACATTCACGTGAGCGCAGCACAGTCCACACCCGACGCGCAGGGTCGTTCCGACTTCGCGTCGATCCTGGCCAATCCGATTCTGAACACGGATTCGTATAAGGCATCGCACTACCTGCAATATCCGCCCGATGCCTCGGCAATGTTCTCGTACGTCGAATCGCGCGGCGGGCGCTATGAGCGTACGCTGTTCTTCGGCCTGCAGATGCTGCTCAAGGAATACCTGTGCCGACCCATCACCACGGCGATGATCGAGCAGGCGCGCGGGTTCTTCAGCGCGCATGGCGAGCCGTTCAACGAAGCGGGCTGGCGTTACGTGGTCGAACAATACGGCGGCTATCTGCCGGTGCGGATTCGCGCGGTGCCCGAAGGCTCGGTCGTGCCGACGCACAACGTGCTGATGACGGTCGAATGCGACGACCCGCAGGTGTTCTGGCTCGCCTCGTATCTGGAGACGATGCTGCTGCGCGTCTGGTATCCGATCACGGTCGCGACGCAAAGCTGGCATCTGCGCAAAACGATTCGGGCGTATCTGTGCAGGAGCAGCGACGACCTCGCGCAACTGCCGTTCAAGCTGCACGATTTCGGCGCACGCGGCGTGTCGAGCGCGGAGTCGGCGGCGATCGGCGGGGCGGCGCATCTCGTCAGCTTCGTGGGCTCGGATACGGTGCTCGGCGTGCTCGCCGCGAATCATTACTACAACGAAAGCATGGCTGCGTTCTCGGTGCCGGCGGCCGAGCACAGCACGATTACGTCATGGGGCCGCGAGCGCGAGATCGAGGCGTACCGCAACATGATCGCGCGCTTCGGCAAGCCGGGCGCGATCGTGTCGGTGGTGTCCGATTCGTACGATCTGTTCGCCGCGCTCGACGCATGGGGCACGGAGCTCAAACAGGCCGTGCTCGATTCCGGCGGCACGCTCGTGATCCGGCCCGACTCGGGCGATCCGCGCACGATCGTATTGGAGACGCTGCGCCTGCTCGAAGCGTCGTTCGGCGCCGTGACGAACAGCAAGGGACGGCGCGTGCTCAACAACGTGCGCGTGATTCAGGGCGACGGCGTGAACCCCGATTCGATCGAGGCGATTCTCGCCGCGATGGACGAGGCCGGTTTCGCCACCGACAACATCGTGTTCGGCATGGGCGGCGCGCTGTTGCAGCAGATCAATCGCGACACGCAGTGCTTCGCGATGAAGTGCTCGGCGATCCGCCTCGGCGACACATGGCACGACGTGTCGAAGGACCCGGTCACCGATCACGGCAAGCGCTCGATGAAAGGGCGGCTTACGCTGCTGCGCCATCGCGTCACCGGCGAGTACCGCACGGTGACGCTACCGCTCGCGTGGGATGAACGCACCGTTGCCGACGAATGGGACGAGGCGCTCGTGACGGTGTTCGATTCGGGGCGCCTGTTGAGCGACGTGTCGCTGGCCGAGATCAGAAACCGCGCGCATGAGGATGAGGTGTGAAGTGTGCGTGGAATTCTTCGGTGATGTGGGTTCGTCATCGATCATGGCGGGGCCATGATGCGGCCAGATGATCCGTTTGCACGAATGATGGGCGCCGCGGCGAACGGCGGCGATGTGCTGCAATGGCCGGCCGATGCGCGAGTCGCAGAGTGTATGCGTGGCTGGTTGAACGAGGCCGCGCGCGCGGACCATCCCGACACGCGGCTCTTCGCCAAACTGATCGCAGAGCGCGACGCACGCAACGAACTCGCGTTGCTCGGTTTGCCGCTGCCCGAGTGGCGCGCATTGCTCGCGCGGCATTTTGGCCGCGCGACGAAATCCGCGTTACCGCAATCGCTGCCGCTCAGCCTCGAAGAACACGCGCGCTTCATTCGCGCGCTCCACGCGCTGCTGCTTGCCCATGCCAGCGGCACGGTCCATGCAGACGACGCGCGCTGCCTCGCCACGATCATTGCGCACGCGTGCCTGCGTCCCGATCATTTGTGGCGCGACCTTGGCCTTGCCGGCCGCGACGAAGTCACGTGGATGCTCACACGCTATTTCCCGTCACTCGTCGCGTTGAACGTCGAGAACCTGCGCTGGAAGAAATTCCTCGCCGCGCAATGCGCGCTTTCGCTGGGGTTGCAACCGGGACCGGCGCCGGGTTGCCCCGGCTGCGAGGACTACGGGTATTGTTTCCCGCCGCGCCGCTGATACCTCATTGACACGCCGCTGACACCCCGCTGAGGCCCACGGTCAAGTGGCGGCGCGGGGCGCTTCGTGTATGCTTGCGCGCATGGCCGACACCGCTAAGACCGCGAAATCCGCGAAACCCCAATCCGCTCCGGCGACGAAATCCGCGAAGGTGCGTCCCGAAGTGCGTTTCAGAATGCGCATCCGTCATGGCGAGTCGGTCGCGCTCGGACCGGGCAAGGTCGATCTGCTCGAAGCGGTGCGCGAATATGGCTCGATCTCGGCGGCGGCGCGCAGTCTCGACATGTCGTACCGGCGCGCGTGGCTGCTGATCGACGAGCTGAACCGCTCGCTGAAGTCACCGGCCACGCATTCGGAGCAGGGCGGGCAAAGCGGCGGGGGCTGCACGCTGACGCCGGTCGGCGAAACCATCATCCGGCTGTATCGCGAGGTGGAAGAGGAAGCGCGCCGCAGTTGCTCGAAGCAGATCGGCGAACTGGTGAAGCTGATCCGCTCCTGAGCGGCGCGCTCGCATGCCGCGCCGGGTGATGCCGCTGGGTTAGCCCGATATATCGCGCCATGCCGCCTCAGGTGCGGCGCTCAACCATGCCGCAGACAGAACGACGAAGGCGGCACCTGGCGAAGTTGCGCGAGATGTTCGGGATGCAGCCGCGCCATCAATTCGACGAAGCTCGCGACGCTCGCCGTGCGCAACGGGTGATAGTCGATTCCGTGACGCTCGCAGACCCGCTTGAGCGTGTTCATCGAATCGTGGTCGACACAGTCCACCGGAAACACGACGATATCGGCGCCCGGCAACGCGGCGGCCAGCAAGCCCTTGCGATCCTCGACCCCGCCGTCGTGCAGCACCAGTTCGCCGCCGGCCGCATCGACGAGCCGTTTGAGCGCGGCGTTCGAGCCGGGCCGGCCACCCACGTAGACGATCCGCTTGCCCTGCACGCCGTCGAGGCTCGCACGGCGCGCGCCCGCGCCACCGGCAGCGGGCGTGGCCGTGGCGTACGTGGCTTCGGCGGCATCGACGGTGGCGCGTTCGAGCGCGTCGCATTCGTTTTGCACGAGCTTCAACTGCGCGAGTGCCTGGTCGTGGCTGCGGCGGAGCGCGAGCGCGGCTTCCTGTTCCTGCTGCATGCGCTGCTCGGCCGCTTCGCGGCGGCTCGTCTGTAGCGCAATGCGTTGCTCGGCATCGGCGAGCCGTTCGCGCAGATAGGCCAGCTCGGCTTCGAGGCCGGCGGCATCGGCGGGCAACTGGCGTGCCGCCTGAAGTTGCGCGATTTGCCCGTCGAGCGCGGCGACCGATTTATCCCGCTCGACGCCGAGTTCCTGCAGACGGTTCTGTTGCCGCTCGATCTTCTCCTTCAACGCGACGTTTTCCGCTTCCAGGGCGACGAGCCGCCGGATATCGGCGCGATTGGCCGCGCCGACCAGATGCGAGAGCATGTGCAGGTCGCCGAATGCTTTCTGGCGCACGGGCATCGTCGTGAGCGGATGCGTCATCAGCGCCCAGTAGGCGGGCGGGATATCGCCGTTTTTCAGCGCTTCGTCCCAGAGCTTCAGGAGTTCGAAGTCGTCGGCGGCCTTTTCGAAGCGGCGCACCGCACCCGCGTAGCGTTCGTCGAGCAGCTTGTGCAGCGCTTTCGCGCCCGCGCCGCCTTCGATCGCGAGTTCGACCGCCGTGTGATGGATGTCGAGGTCGCTCGCGTCGTGACGGTCGAGGTTCGTGAATTTCGGCACCAGCTTGCGCAATTCGTGCGTGCCGAGGCAGGTGCCGATGATCGAGCAGTGCAGATGGCTGTCGAGTTCGGACAGGCGCGCACGGCGCTTGACGGTGGGCGGCATGGCCTGCGACGGCGCGCAGCATGCGTCGATTGTGCGAATGCCGGTGCTCGCGAGTTCGTCGCCGGACAGTTTCAGACGCGAAGGCTGGGCAAGGGGAAACGGGGGCGTGTGCATGAAGGTCTCGAATCCGGTTCGTGTCAGTCGGGCCGCGTGCTTGCGCCCGCGTTTATCGTGCGAATGGCGCGCAGAGTGTTGCCTGCGATGTATTCGCGTCGATATAACGAGGGGCGAAAAAAAGCGTTCATGGGCGGCGTTCGTGCATCGGGGTATGAGTCGGCGGGTCAGTCGGCGGGGTGAACCAGCGTTGCTCCGGCGTGTTCATGCGGCGCTTCGGCGGCCACTGCCGCTGCCACGGTCGCGGTTCTCGCGCTTTGCGAGCGGCGCACCGCGGCGCGTTCGCGCTGGGCCGCGGAGCGCAGCACGGGACGAATCGCTTCGCCGGCCGGTCGCGCATGCTGTTCGAGCACGTGCCCGACGCAGAGGCCGACCATCGCGGCGTCGAGCCGTTCGAGTTCGGCCACCGCCTGGCGCAACGCGGGCAGATCGTTGCTGAGCGCGTCGGAGAAAATCGCATCGCGCAGATGCTCGGCGAGACGCGCTTCCTCGATCGTCGCTTTCAGTTCGCGCAGACGCGCGAAGGCGTTCGCGCGCGCCCGTCCGGCGAGGAGCGACAGCAACGGATTCAGCGCATGCGAGCCCGATGCGCCGATGGCCGCGATGCTCGACGGGTCGCCGCCGAGCATCGCGACGAAGCGCTGCACGCTGCCGTACAGGCGCCGGTAGGCGTCGACAACGTCGCGGATCGTTTCGGCCCGTCCGCGCCCGGACGCGGACTTCACCGCGACGATGGCCGACGATATCTCGTGCGCCACACGCTGGCCGTGCCCGGATTGAACGCGCGACCCGGGGGCCGGCAAAGTGGATCGACTGCGCACCGCTGAGGGCTCCTGCTGATTCGTTGCGCCTCGCCGTGGTTGCGGCAAAGCCTAGCGTAATATCCGTCAGGATATAACGAAAGCGGCCGTATGTGTTGCGGCGGACGCTGACGGTCGTGCGCTTTTGCTCGCAGACACGATCGACGCGAGTCTCCGTGCGGAGCAGCGGTGCGCGTCAGCCCAGGTTTTTGACGCCGCGCGCGAAGCGCAGAAACGCCTTCACGGCCGGTGCCCGCTCGTACTGGCGGAACGCGAGCGCGATTTCCGAGGCAATCGGCTGACCGGCGATGTCGCGATACGCGACGCCGGGCAGCGCGATGCAATCGGCGAGTGTATGCGGCACGACCGCCACGTTGCCGCCGAGCGACACGCAGGCGAGTACGGCCGCGAGCGTGCCGGGGCGGGGGCCGAGACGCGGCGAAAAGCGGCCGCGCCGCGCGACTTCGAAGGTGCCCGATTCCTGTTCGGGCAGCGCGAAGCACTGGTCGCGTAACTGCGCGGGCCGCAGGCTCGCCGACGTCGCAAGCGGAGAGCTGGCCGGCAGCGCCAGCACGAAGCGATCGCGATGCACGGTCACGGCCTGAATGCCGCTCGCGAGCGGCATCGGCGGGCGGATGTAGGCGGCGTCGAGCAGGCCGTCGCCGAGCATGCCGGCGACGGCGTCCATCGGGACTTCCTGGATCGCCACCTCGACGCCGGGATGCGTGCCGCGAAATCCGCCGACCGCTTTTTGCAGGACGCCGACATACACCGCCGACGCCACATAGCCGACCTCGATGCGCCCCAGCTCGCCGCGCTCGGCAAGCATCGCGCGCTGCCCGGCGCGTTCGAGATGGTCGAGCGCCGCGAGCGCCTCGGCGAGATAGGCGCTGCCCGCCGCGCTCAGCGCGACCGAGCGCTTGGTGCGGTAAAAGAGCCGCACGCCGACGAGCCGCTCGGCTTCCTGGATCAGCCGCGTCAGCGACGGCGCGGCGATGCCGAGTTCGTCGGCGGCGCGCGCGAAGTGCAGTTGCCGCGCGACGCAAACGAAAGCGCGGATATGGCGCAATTCAAGTTGCCGCATGGTTTTTCGGTATTGCTTTCAGGGACAATTATTCTTCGATTCTATGTCAATGACAGACAATAATGACTTCGCTACGATAGTGTGGCTTTCGCTTCGTGCCCGCTTCGTAGCCGCTTTTTGGCCTGCTTTGCGCATCTGCTTCGTATCAGCCAGCTAGCGCGCTTTGAAAACCTTTCGTCCAATCGCTATCCGCTCCTGATCCGCCCTTAATCCGTTCCGAATCCGCCTGTATGTCACTGATCCCCGGCCGTCGCGCATCGTCCGCGCAGGAACCTCCCGCCCGTCCCGGCTTCGTGCTCGCCATCGCCTCGGCCACCTGCGCGTTGATCGTGCTCGACACCAATGTCGTCGCCGTTTCGCTGCCGTCGATCGCGCGCTCGTTCCACGCCAGTTTCGCCGACGTCGAATGGGTTGTCAGCGCGTACATGGTCGCGTTCGCGTCGTGTCTGCTGCCGGCGGGCGCGCTGGCCGACCGGGTCGGCCGCAAGCGCATGCTGCTGACCGGTCTCGCGGTGTTCCTGCTGGCCTCGCTCGGCTGCGGCCTCGCGCCCTCGGCGCTGGTGCTGAACCTCGCGCGCGCGCTCAAGGGCGTGGGCGCCGCGATGCTGCTGACCGCGGCGCTCGCGGTGATCGCCAACACCTTTCACGACCCCGTCGCCCGCGTGCGCGCGTGGGCCGTGTGGGGCACCTGCATGGGCGTCGCGACGACGGTCGCGCCGCTGGTCGGCGGCGTGATTACGCAATGGCTCGGCTGGCGCTGGATCTTTCTGCTCAATCTGCCGGTGTGCGCCGTGCTCGGCTGGAGCGCGGCGCGCGAGCTGCGCGAATCGCGCAACCCGTCGCCCGGTTCGCTCGACGCGGCCGGCAGCCTGCTGTTCGGGCTCGCGCTCGCATCCGGCATCTGGGCGCTGATCGAAGTGCCGTCGCATGGCCTCGCGAGCTGGGCCACCGGTGCGCGGCTCGCGGCGTGCGTGCTGCTTGGCGGCGCGTTCGTGCAATTGCAGCGCGTCCGCGTTCACGCGATGGTCGATCTTGCCCTGTTCCGGCAACCGCGCTTCGTCGCGGCGGTGCTCGCGATGTTCGGCTATGCCGCCTGCGCGCAGGTGATGATGACGTTCCTGCCGCTGTATCTGCAAAACGCGTTCGGTCTGCCGGCGATCGCCGCCGGTGTCGGCATGCTGCCGTTCGCGCTCGCGATGGTGGCGGGGCCTTACCTCGGCGCGCGCCTTGGCCGACGCGTTCCGCAAATGACCCTGCTGAGCGTGGGCCTGCTGCTGATCGCGCTCGGCAATCTGCTGACCGCGCTCGCGGCCGGCGGCGAGCGCTACGCCTGGGTCGCGTGCGGGATGGTCGTGACGGGGCTCGGCGCGGGCGTGCTGAACGGCGATACGCAGAAGGCGATCATGGCATGCGTGCCGCCGGAGCGTACCGGCATGGCGTCGGGCATCAGCACGACGACGCGCTTCACGGCGATCGTGATGTCGGTCGGCGTGCTCGGCGCGGTGCTCGCGGCCCGCACCGAGGCGAGCTTCCTCGCGACCACGCCGCTGACGGCTCCGGTACGGGCCGCGCTCGACGCCGGTTTCATGTCGCGCGTGATGGCGGGCGATGCGGCGCAGGCCACCGCGCGGTTGTCGCCGGCCTTGCAGGCCATGCTGACGGCGGCCGCGCGCGCGAGCTTCGCGGGCGGTTTTGCGGCGGCGCTGGGCGTGGCCGCGTTCGTCGCGGCGTCGGTGGCTGCGGGGATATGGGTGCTGGCGGGCAGGGCCGAAGTCGCGAGGGGACGAGGGGCCGTGTCGCGGGGGTAGCGGCGCTTGTAGCTGGTTTTTGCCAGGTTTTGTCTGGGTTTTGCCGGGTTGGTACGTGGTTGATGGCGGGCTTGTACCGGGTTCGTGCGCGCCCGGACTCCCTCAGCAGCAGGCGCTTCGCCGCCGCAAAACATTCGCCAAAACCCCCGTTCACGCCATTTTCCGATATCGTGTGCGCCATGCCCGCCACCCACCCCGAGCGGGCGGTTTTTCCGGAGTGCGATACCGCGCGCTCCCGCAATACGCAACACACGACATCGAAACAATGAGCCATCCCAACACCGAGCTGATCGAACGCTTCTACACCGCCTTCCAGCAACGCGACGCCGAAACCATGGCCGCCTGCTATGCCGACGACGCCGTCTTCAGCGATCCCGCCTTCGGCGAGCTGCGCGGCGAGGAAGTGCGCGACATGTGGCGCATGCTCGTCAAACACGCGCAGGATTTCTCGCTGACCTTCGGCGAGATCGAGGCCGACGACGCGAGCGGCCGCGCGCAATGGGTCGCGAGCTATCAGTTCACCCAGACGGGGCGGCCCGTGGTCAACCGGATCGAGGCGCGCTTCGCGTTCCGCGACGGGCTTATCGTCGAGCATCGCGACCGCTTCGACCTGTGGCTGTGGATGCGTCAGGCGATGGGCGTGCGCGGCGCGCTGTTCGGCTGGTCGCCGCTCGTGCAGCGCATGCTCAGGGCGCAGGCGCGCCGCGGGCTCACGCTGTATCGTGGGCATCTGCATCGTTGAAACGGCGTAGCGATGTCGCTTCAATGCCGTTGCAGTGCCAACCGGGACTCGCCCGGAAGGCGCCGGAAAACCGCTGAAAACCGCTCTTGAGACCTGGCCATCCGGCGAACTTTTTTGGCATGGCACGCTTGCTATGATCGTCCACTCGAGCCCGCGCTTTGGCGGGTGGGACGAACAGGGAACGCTATGCCGGTCGTGGATGCCGCATGGGAAGAATGGCTGGACACCAATGTCGCGCGCGGTTGCCTGCCGGATGCGCTGATCGACGTCATGGTGCAGGCCGGCTTTGCGGCCGAGGCCGCGCGCGTCGCCGTGCACAAGGCGGTTAGCGAGCGCAGGGCCGCCGTGCGTGCCGCCACCGAGGCGGCGGCCACCGATTCAGCGATCGGCGGCGCGATTGCGAGCGAGGCCGCCATCACCGACGCAGCCGTCGCCAAGGTCGCCGCTAACGTAACCGTTAATGCGGCCCTTAATGCAGCCGTTAATGCAACCGCGGGCAGGTCGGTCGCGAGCGAAGCGAGTGTCATCGAAACCACCGCCGCCAACGCCGCGCCGCACGGCTACCTCTACGACGCAGCGCCGGTCGCGCACGGCAACCTGATCCGCGCCGGCGATCGCGACGTGCGCGTGCTGATGCGCTGCGAGCGGCCGCAACTGATCGTGTTCGCCGACGTGCTATCGCCCGAGGAGTGCGACGCGTTGATCGAGCGCTCGCGGCATCGGCTGAAACGCTCGACCACGGTCAATCCCGTCACCGGTAGCGAGGACGTGATCCGCAATCGCACCAGCGAAGGCGTCTGGTATCAGCGCGGCGAGGACGCGTTGATCGAGACGCTCGACCGGCGCATCGCGAGCCTGATGAACTGGCCGCTCGAAAACGGCGAGGGCTTGCAGGTCCTGCATTACGGCACGAGCGGCGAATACCGTCCGCATTTCGACTACTTTTCGCCCGATCATCCGGGCAGCGCCGTGCATACCGCGCGCGGTGGCCAGCGCGTCGCGACGCTCGTGATCTATCTGAACGACGTCGCCGAGGGCGGCGAAACGATCTTTCCCGGCGCGGGCATTTCGGTCGCGGCGCGCGCGGGCGGCGCCGTGTATTTCCGCTATATGAACGGCCGGCGCCAGCTCGATCCGCTGACCTTGCACGGCGGCGCGCCAGTGCTGGCCGGCGACAAATGGATCATGACGAAGTGGATGCGCGAGCGCGCTTATGTCTGACGTGGGCCGATCCATCCGCGCCATATCACGCGGATAAAACCGCGCTCAGCCCTTCGCGGCCCGGCTCTTCTCCGCCGGGTTTTTCTCCGTATTCTCCCCGCTGCCCGAACCGCCGCCGATGCTCTGGCCGGCATTGCGCGCGAGCCCTCTATAACCGAGCACCGACAGCAGCGTCAGCACGCCGGCGAACAGGAACGCGAGACGGAAGTCGTCGAGCGTGAAAACGTGGCCGGTCGTCTCGCCGTTCAGGTGAGCCGCGACGCGCAGCGACACCGCGCCGAACGCGATGCCGAGGCCGAGCGTCATCTGCGCGGCGGCGCTCCATAGCGTGCTCGCGGCGCTCATCTGCGGCTGCGCGATATCGGCGTAGGCCAGGGTGGCAAGTGTCGAGAACTGCATCGAGCGCGCGACGCCGTACACGAACACGACGATCAGCACGAGCGCGAGCGGCACGTTCGGCGTCAGCAGCCCGCACGCGATGATGAACACGCCCGCGATCGTCACGTCGACGATCGACACCATGCGAAAGCCGTAGCGTTTCAGGATGCGCGTGGTCAGCGCCTTCATGCCGAGGTTGCCGGTCGCGCTGGCGAGCAGCAGCAGACCCGAGTGGAACGCCGAGAGCCCGAAGCCGAGCTGGAACAGCAGCGGCATCAGATAAGGTACCGCGCCGATGCCGATGCGCGTGAACGACCCGGTGATGACCGTCACCGAGAACGTCGGCACCTTCAGCGTCGATACGTCGACGAGCGGATGCGGGTGGCGCTTCGCGTGCTGGAACGCGATCACGCCGACCAGCAGGCCGCCCGCCATGACCGCGCAGGCGAGCCACACGTTGGTGGCGGGCTGGCTCGCGAGCTCGGCGCCGTACAGGAGCGCGGTCAGCGAGATGCCGCTCAGCACGAGGCCGACCACGTCGAGCGGCTTGCGGGCGGTTTCGCGCAGGTTCGGCACGAGCATCAGCGCGACCGTGATCGCGGCGATGCCGAACGGCACGTTGAGCAGGAAGATCCAGCGCCACGACGCGTAAGTCGTGATGAAGCCGCCGATCGGCGGCCCGACCACGGGCGCCGCGATGGCCGGCCAGGTGATGGTCGCGATCGCCTGCATCATGCGGGCCTTTTCGGTACTGCGCACGACGATGAGCCGGCCGACCGGCACCATCATCGCGCCGCCGATGCCTTGCAGCAGCCGCGCGGCCGTGAACTCGGGGACGTTCTGCGACAGCCCGCACAGCACCGAGGCGACCGTAAACACGCCGATTGCGCTGACGAACACGGTGCGCGCGCCGCAGCGGTCGGCGACCCAGCCGCTCGCCGGGATGAAGATCGCGAGCGCGAGCATGTACGCGGTCATGCCGAGGCTCAGGCTGTTCGGGCCGACGCCGAACGAGCGCGCCATCTGCGGCAGCGCGGTGGCGATCACGGTGGTGTCGAGATACTCCATGAAGAAGGTGGCCGCGACGATATACGGCAGCCAGCCGACGTGCGCATTGCGGGTGCCGGCGCCGCTCATCGCGCGATCTCCGCTGCCGGGCGCATGAGCGCATGCGCGTGAGGACGGTTGGCGAGCAGGGACGTGGTGCGCGAGGAGTTTGACTTCATGGTGCTTGCGATTGCCTTTCGATTGCGTTTTGCCGGCGTTCGTGGGAGCGGATCGGCGAGAAATTCGAAACCGGCCGCGGAACGGTGGCTGAGTGGCGGTGGCCTGGCGAAGACGTCGGTCCGCCTTTGGGCTTGCCCGGTCGCCAGCCCTGAATCGTAACGCAATAAATGGCGCCATATTGTTGCGGTGTGCAGGGGGTTGGGGTGCGGGGGCGTAGTGGATGGTTTTGTGTTAGCGGTTTTTGTCGGGGGCCTGGTTTTTGAAGCGGTTTATGTGTTTTGCGCGATCCGCACGCGGGTTTAAGAGCTGTCTGACTGTATTAGGGGAGAAATCTGGCTAACGTTGATACGCCTGGATCACGCGGGACGGGGTCGATCTCGCGGGACGCATCGCACGTTCCGTAACCGACGATGGGCAAGCACTTCGAGAACCTATCCGTACAAAGGAGAGCCTATGATGCACGTCATTAGATTATTTGGGCTGCTTTGCCTGGTAGCACAGACGGCATATGCGTCTACATCGATTTACGGATCGGCATTCGACTATAAGAAGGCTCAACCCGCGAGCGCATACTTCAGCGGAAAGAGCAGGGCAGAGATCGCATCGTATTGCAAGAAGGAATATCTCGGGACGATGGATGCATTCGACCATCAAATAGGCCTGTACCTGCGCCATCCTGGCGTGATCGGATAACGGCAGGCCTGGTCACGAGAATACGTAGCCGGCCTGCGCTTCCATGAGTGGCCGCCGTCTCCTTACTCCTTCGCCGCATACTCCTTATCGAGCCGGTCATACAACGGCTTATTAACCAGCCGCTGACGCTCGCTGAACGGCGCAACGATCGTCGCGTCTTCGTCGAGGCGGCCGTTGCTCCGGAGCGTGCCGAGCGCGCGCTGCATGCCGACCAGCGCGCCTTGCAGCGCCGCGTTCGCGTACAGCACGATGCCGTAGCCGAGCTTCGCGAGCGTTTCGCGCGACTGCACCGGCGTCTTGCCGCCGATCACGATGTTGATGAGTTGCGGCGTCTCGAACAGCGACGGCAGACGTTCGATGTCGGCGAGCGACTCGGTTGCCTCGATAAAGAGAATGTCGGCGCCCGCCTCGATGAAGCGATGGCCACGCTCGATCGCGTCCTCGATGCCATGCACCGCGGCCGCGTCGGTACGCGCCATGATCTGCAGGTTGGCGTCCTCGCGCGCATCGACGGCCGCGCGGAGCTTGCCGACCATCTCGCTCGTGGCGACCACTTCCTTGCCCGAGAAGTGGCCGCATTTCTTCGGCATCACCTGGTCCTCGAACTGGATCACGTCGGCGCCGCTGCGCTCGAGCACGCGCACGGTCTGCCGCACGTTCAACGCGTTGCCGAAGCCGGTGTCGGCGTCGACGAGCAGCGGCAGCGCAACCGCGTCGCGAATGCGTGCCGTGTGCTCGGCGACTTCGGCAAGGCCGATAAAGCCGAGGTCGGGCAGGCCCAGCGACATATTGGTGACGCCCGCGCCGGTGACGTAGATCGCTTCGAAACCGGCGTCCTCGATCACGCGTGCGCTCATCGCGTTGAACGCGCCAGGCACGAGCAGGCCCTGGCGTTGATTGACCTTGGCGCGGAACGCGGCGCGGCGGGTGGCGGCTGTCGTCATGGTGCTATGTCTCCGGAAGAAAAGCGTGGGTGGAACGTACGCAGCATTGTGCAGGAAGCATGCCATTGACTGGTGTTTCGGGGGCAAACCGGCGGATCAAGGGTTGGCGTGACATAAGCCGGTAAAAGGTGTTCATGAGGTGTTCATGGCAGAATAAGTAAAACGTTCCAGAAACGTTTCATCGACACTGCTTCAACCAGGAGCCCCACGGTGTCCACCTTCAGCCCGTTTCTCGCCAACCCGATCCCACCCCTCAATTCGAACGCCGATTCCAGCCGTCCCGGCGTCGCGCTCGTCAGCATCAGCCGGCTGCAATCGCTGTGCGAGGCGGTCGAGCCGCGCTACGCCGGACGCGCGAAATTCTTCACGGTGCGCGAGGGCTACGGTGCGGCCGTCGCGGCGCTGCAAGCCTACGTGGATGCGGGCGCGGTCGACGTCGTGCTGTCCGCCGGCTCGAACGGCGCGTATCTGCGCGAGAACCTCAGCGTGCCGGTCGTGATGGTCAAGGTGAACGGCTTCGACGTGCTGAGCGCGATCACGCGCGCCACGGCCACGTGGCCCGGCGCGCGCATCGGGCTCGTGCTGCACGCGGCGATCGCGCACGAACTCGCCGATCTGAGCCCGCTGCTCAATGCCGATTTGCGGCAGCGCGCCTATCGGTCGCTCGACGAGGTCCGGCTCGTGGTCGAACAGCTGGCCGCCGAGGGCTGCGGCGTCGTCATCGGGGCCGGCATGGCCTGCGATCTGGCGCAGCAGGCCGGCATGGAGAGCGTTTTCCTGTACTCGCTCGCGGCGGTCGAGGAAGCCTTCGAGCAGTCGGTCGAACTGGCGCGCGTGAGCCGGCAGAAGGAGGCGAAGCGCGTGCGGCTGAATACGATCGTCGCGCATCTGCGCGACGGCGTCGCCGCGTTCGATGAGGCCGGTCAGCTCGAAGCCGTCAACCCGGCCATGCTCGAACTGCTCGGGCTCAGGCTCGACACGGCGAAAGAAGCGCCTCTCGCAGGCGCCGGGAAACCGATTCCGCAGGACGTCGGCGACCTGTCATCGCAGGTCACACGCACGCTCGCGCCGCTGCTGCGCGAAACCCTCGGCCACGACCGGCCGGTCGACGAGCGCATCGAGCAGATAGGCGGGCGCGCGCTGATCGTCAATTGCGTGCCGATCGTCGAGCAGGGCACGCGCGCCGGTTTCGTCGTGACCGCGCAGGACGCGCTCGTCGCGCAGCGGATCGACCGTTCGCTGCGCACGAACCAGCGGCCGAAGCAACTGGTCGCGCGGCATCGGCTCGACGATCTGATCGGCGCGTCGTCGACGCTCGAACGCGTGCGCCGGCTCGCGCTGGCCGGCGCCGCGCACGACGCGACCGTGCTGCTGAGCGGCGAAAGCGGCACCGGCAAGGAGTTGGTCGCGCAGGGCATCCACAACGCGAGCCCGCGGCGCGGCAATCCGTTCGTCGCGTTCAACTGCGCGGCGCTGCCCGAGGGGCTGATCGAAAGCGAACTGTTCGGCCACGAGGAAGGCGCGTTCACGGGCGCGCGGCGCGGCGGCAAGCCGGGGCTCTTCGAAATCGCGCATACCGGCACGATTTTTCTCGATGAAATCGGCGAAATGCCGGCCGCGCTGCAAAGCCGGCTGCTGCGCGTGCTGCAGGAGCGCGAGGTGATGAAGCTCGGTGCGAGCCGCGCCACGCCGGTCGACGTGCGCGTGATCGCGGCGACGCACCGCGACCTGCATGCGCTCGTCGAGCAGGGTGCGTTTCGCGCGGATCTGTATTTTCGATTAAACCTGCTTCAGATAAAATTGCCACCATTGCGTGAACGGCGCGCCGACATTGCCTTGCTGGCGCGGCATCTGCTGGGCCGCAACGCGCTGCAGTACGGCTTGCCGGCGGCGTCGCTCGAACGGGTGCTGGCGTTTCTGGCGCCGCTTTTTGCGAATTACGCGTGGCCGGGCAACGTCCGCGAGCTCGAAAACCTGCTCGTGCGCGCCGCGATCTATATCGGTTCGATGGCTGGCAACAGCGCGCCGGACGACGCCTCGGCGGACTGGCAGGCGGTGTTTCCCGAATTCGGGCGGCTTGGGCCGGCAACGGCGTCCGAAGCGCAGCAGACAAGCGCTGGCGTCGCCGCGGACGCCACGGCCCCGCGCGCGATGCCGACCCGCGAGGAAGTGCTGCTCGCGCTCGAACGCTCCGGCGGCAATCGCGCGGCCGCGAGCCGCGCACTGGGGATCGGCCGGACCACGCTGTGGCGGCTTCTGAAGGATTGAAGCGGCCTGGCCGCAGGCCCCCAAAGCGAGCCGATAGTCGGCACCGGTAAAATAAATAGTGTCAGACTATCAATATCATTTAAACAATCCGCTTTACCTATCGGGCTCGGTTTGGCATACTGACTCCACTTTCCACCCACTCAGAAAGAGGACTCAGCAAATGCCGATCATCAACAGTCAAGTCAAACCGTTCAAGGCACAGGCTTACCACAATGGCGATTTCACGACCGTCACTGAAGAAAGCCTGAAGGGCAAGTGGTCGGTTTTCGTGTTCTACCCGGCCGACTTCACGTTCGTCTGCCCGACCGAACTCGGTGACCTGGCCGATCGTTACGAAGATTTCAAGAAGCTCGGCGTGGAAATCTACAGCGTGTCGACCGATACGCACTTCACGCACAAGGCATGGCACGACACGTCGGACACGATCCAGAAGATCAAGTACCCGATGCTGGCCGACCCGACGCTCGCCATCTCGCGCAACTTCGACGTGCTGATCGAAGAAGAAGGCCTCGCACTGCGCGGCACGTTCGTGGTCAACCCGGAAGGCGAGATCAAGCTGTGCGAAGTCCACGACAACGGCATCGGCCGTGACGCCGGCGAGCTGCTGCGCAAGGTTCAGGCTGCCCAGTACATCGCGGCTCACCCGGGTGAAGTTTGCCCCGCCAAGTGGACGCCGGGCGCAGAAACGCTGACCCCGTCGCTCGATCTGATCGGCAAGATCTAAGGTCTGCGCAGCGCCTGCTGCGGCTGTAGTCGACATTTCCCGGTATTTTCCGGTGCATCACCGCGCGAAACGCCCGATACGGCGCTTCGTGCGTCCTCGGGCCGCACGTGTTCTATCCGACGCGTGCGGTGCCGGGAACCCCACACCCCACGTCACGGAAAACGCAAAGCCATGCTTGACGCCAATCTCAAGACTCAACTCAAAACGTACCTCGAAAAAGTTAGCAGGCCTATCGAGCTCGTCGCTTCGCTCGACGACAGCGCGAAGTCGCAGGAGCTGCTGGCCTTGCTGAACGATATCGCGACGTTGTCGGAGCGCGTCACGGTGATCGAGCGTCGCGGCGACAGCGAACGCAAGCCGTCGTTTTCGATCGGCGAAGCGGGCAAGGACACCGGCATCCGTTTCGCCGGCATTCCGATGGGGCATGAATTCACGTCGCTCGTCCTCGCCTTGCTGCAGGTCGGCGGCCATCCGGTCAAACTCGACGACGCGGTGATCGAACAGATCCGCAGTCTCGACGGCGACTATCAATTCGAAACGTATTTCTCGCTGTCGTGCCAGAACTGCCCGGAAGTCGTGCAGGCGCTGAACGTGATGGCGTTGATCAACCCGCGCATCCGTCACGTCGCGATCGACGGCGCGCTGTTCCAGAACGAAGTCGAAGCGCGCCAGGTCATGGCCGTGCCGACGATGTTCATGAACGGCGAAGTGTTCGGCCAGGGCCGCAGCGGCGTCAAGGAAATCCTCGCGAAGCTCGACACCAACGCCGGTGCACGTGCTGCCAAGGAGCTGGAAAAGAAGCCGGTATTCGACACGCTGATCGTCGGCGGCGGCCCGGCGGGCGCGGCGGCGGCCATCTACTCGGCGCGCAAGGGCATTGCAACCGGCGTCGTGGCCGAGCGCTTCGGCGGCCAGGTGCTCGACACGCTCGCGATCGAAAACTTCGTCTCGGTGACGGAAACCGAAGGACCGAAGTTCGCGACCGCGCTCGAACAGCACGTAAAGGCTTATGACGTCGACATCATGGACGTGCAGCGCGCCGAAGCGCTGATTCCGGGGCGCATCAACGAGGTGCGTCTCGCGAATGGCGCGGTGCTGAAGGCGAAGACGATCGTCCTCGCGACCGGCGCGCGCTGGCGCGAAATCAACGTGCCGGGCGAGCGCGAGTATCGCAATCACGGCGTGGCGTACTGCCCGCACTGCGATGGCCCGCTGTTCAAGGGCAAGCGCGTCGCGGTGATCGGCGGCGGCAACTCGGGCGTCGAGGCGGCGATCGACCTCGCCGGTCTCGTGCGCGAAGTGACGCTGCTCGAATTCGGCGCGACGCTGCGAGCCGACGAAGTGCTGCAACGCAAGCTGCGCAGCCTGCCGAACGTGACGGTCGTCACGCAGGCGCAGACCACGGAGATCACCGGCGACGGCAAGAAGGTCAACGGTCTGGTCTACAAGGACCTGGCTTCGGGCGACGTGAAGACAATCGAACTCGAAGGCGTGTTCGTGCAGATCGGCCTCGTGCCGAACACCGAATGGCTCAAGGGCACGGTGGAGCTGTCGAAGCATGGCGAGATCGTCGTCGATGCGCGCGGTGCGACTTCGGTGCCGGGCGTGTTCGCCGCCGGCGACGTGACCACGGTGCCGTTCAAGCAGATCGTGATCGCGGTCGGCGAGGGGGCGAAGGCGTCGTTGTCCGCGTTCGATCACCTGATCCGCAGCAGCGCGGACGAAGAGAGCGAAGCGCAGGTCGAAGCAACGGTTTGATCGTATCGCTCGATGCTGTAGTAGTAGTGAACGGAACGGCGGCCTGAGGGCTGCCGTTTTTATTTGCGCGGGCCGTCGCGGCGAAGCTGCACAAGCCGAAAAGCAGCCGTTGAAGGGCGGTTTTTCTCTGCGAAATTCCCGCTGCAAGTCGTGCTGCCGCGAGAAAAGACGCGCATGCTGTCATAAAACGGTGTGACCGCCGACTAAGCTTCGGGTCACGCGCGAGGGGAAGCATCCATGCACCGGGATGCAGCATCGCACCGCGTGAACGATATGTTTTTTTCCGGAGCGATCACCATGAATGACATCACGATTTTGCGGCAACAAACGGACATTGTTCAGATCGACGGCGGTCTCGCATCGCGATTCGCGAGCGTATCGACTGGGGTGTATCGACCGAGTGTGCGGGTTGAATGAGGAGACGCAAAATGAATCTCGGCAAGCGTAGTTTTCGTACCTCGTTTCGCGGCTTATTGCGTGCTTTTTCGTCGATCTCGTCGTGTATTCTGGCTCGCTCACGTACCGCAGCAGTCTTCGCGCTGCTCGGCGCCGGCCTGTTTGCGCTGGTGTTCACGCAGCGCATCGCGTTCTCGGCGGAGACCGCGGTCGCGATCGCGCCACCCACACTCGATGAACCGCTTGCCGCCGGCATGCCGCGCGAGGAAACCGCGGTGTTCGCGGGCGGCTGCTTCTGGGGCGTGCAGGGCGTGTTCCAGCACGTACGCGGCGTGACGAAGGCGGTGTCAGGCTATTCGGGCGGCGCGCGCGATACCGCACAGTACGAGACCGTCAGCGGTGGCGAAACGGGCCACGCCGAATCGGTGCAGGTCACGTTCGATCCGGGCAAGGTCACGTACGGCCAACTTTTACAGGTCTATTTCTCGGTGATTCAGGACCCGACCCAACTGAACCGTCAGGGGCCCGATAGCGGTACGCAATACCGCTCGGCGGTGTTCCCGCTCAACGACGCGCAGCGGCGGGTGGCGCAGAGCTATATCGCGCAGCTCGACAGATCGCATGTGTTTCCTGCGCCGATCGTCACGAAGGCGGAGCCGTACAAGGGCTTCTATCCGGCCGAGTCGTACCATCAGAACTACCTGACGTTGCATCCCGATTCGGCCTATATCGCGATCAACGACATGCCGAAAATCGTCAATCTGAAACGGCTATTCCCCAATCTGTATCGCGACAAGCCGGTGCTGGTCGAAGCGCAGCAGTAGTGGCGCCGTGACGCCTTCTTCCTTACCTTCGTCGTCTTCCGGGCGACGAAGGCGGTCGTTGTTCGTGCTCTTTTGCGGCGCATGGCGCGACCGCTTCACTCCGATCTTCGCCCCGACCCCTCGCGCGTCGTTCCCGCAGCAGCGCCCGTATCTTCCGATCATCGAATCACCACGAACGTGGCGCATATTTTGCGTAAGTGCTTTCCAGCGGCCACTTTCCGCAACCCGGCCGTTGATGCGAAAGCCGCGCACGGCGTGATCGTCGCGCGTCGCCGATGCAGTAGCGCGGCGCAAGCGCATGCCGCACAGCCCGCATCTCCTACTGGAAAAATTACATTGCCGTCAGTAGCCGCGCGGCAGTCGCCCGAGTTTCAGGTCCGCTCATGGACCTCGGGCAAGGACCCAAGCTCCTCGCGACAAGGCGAGATCGGAGGCCCCTGGTGTTGAACAGCCGTAGAAAGAAGCGGGGCGGCAGGCTCCGCCACAAACAAACCGGCAGCGCGGCGAGTTCGCTCGTCGAGGCGACCCTTGGCGCAATGGTCTTTCTGCCCGGCGTCGCCTTCGCACAGACGCCGTCGCCGCTCGGGGAGTGGCAGTACTCGGCCGGCATTGCACTGCAGAAGATGTATCAGCCGGACATCCCCGACTGGCAGGTGCGCCTCGGCGCGGCGACGTCGTTCCAGCCGCGCTTCGAAGGTTCGGACCGCTATCACGTCGTGGCCGGGCCGAGCCTCGACGTGCGCTACAAGGACCTGTTCTTTCTGTCGAGCGGCGAGGGCTTCGGCGCGAACTTCGCGCAGGGCGAGAACTGGCGCATGAGTCTCGCCGCCGTCTACGACCTTGGGCGGCGCGCGCGCGACGATCCGCAGGAACTCGACGGACTCGGCAACATCAACGCGGCGCCGGGTCTGAAGCTGGCCGGCGAATACGTCGTGTCGAAGACGTTTCCGCTCGTCGTGCGCGCCGACATTCGCCGCTACTTCGGCGGCTCGAATGGGTGGACCGGCGATCTCGGCGCCTATCTGCCGATGCCCGGCAGCACGAAGCAGTTCTTCTGGTTCGCCGGTCCGAACGTGACGCTTGCCGACTCGAAATACATGAACAGCTGGTTCGGCGTCAATCAGGAGCAGGCCGCGCACTCGCAGTATTCGCCGTACCACGCGAGCGCGGGCTTCAAGTCGGTGGGCTTCGGCATCAGCGCGGTCTGGCTGTTCAACAGGCACTGGTTCGCCACCGCGGATGGCGCATTCGAGCAACTGGTCGGCAGCGCGGGCAACAGTCCGATCACGCACAGCCGGGCGACCGGGGTTGCCGATGTGTCGATCAACTATCGGTTCTGAGGCGACCGGGGCCGGCGAATACGGCGACGCGATCAATCGCGTTGCCGTAGCCATGCCGATTCACACAGGACGGCGACTTCAGCGCCGCATGAGGGATCCAGTGCGAATAGCGCTGTTTTTCCTGCCTGTACGGATTGAGTGATCTGCTCCGCTTGCTCCTGAGACACGAGCACGGGTTTGGAGTCGGCCCAGCTGCGAATCCATCCGACGATGGTTCTCACCTCGTTGACGGAAAACGAATGTATCGGCGACAGCAATACGCGCGAGGCAACATTTTGCTCCGCGAAATCCAGCATCCGCATGGCAAGCACCTGCCTGAAAAGCAGGACCTCTATTTCACCATTGACACGCTTGAAGCCGAGCTCCAACTCGCGTTCATCGCGACGGTGCTCGATCCGCAAGAGTTCGGCATCGTGGAAGCTCGGGAGACTCTGGATTTCCCGCACGTTTGTGTAATTTGATTTTTCCATTTCGTTTCCGTCTATCAGGGGAGCAGTGAAAACGGCAGACCGGGGCCGTGCCCGAGCTGCCCACCAGGCGGATCGATTGTCCCGTTGTGGGCGTGAGGGGCGCCCTGACCGCGATAGACGGTCAAGGACATAGACAGGCCGACGATTGATTTGAAGTCGCTGCCCGGATCGGCAGAGATCAGATAATCGTCGTGCGGCAGGCTGTCCGTACATGGGCGAAGGCCCAAAATAGAAAACCTGGTTGAATTGCATTCGCAGCAGCGTATCGACGGAGCGAGCGCGTCGAGGCAGTCAGCGCCTTCAGCGTAACCTGCCATCCAGCCTCACTCCCGCTTTCCCCGCGCCTCGCTCTGCATCTCCCGATCCCAGCGCCTTAACCACGGCATGACGAAATCCGCGAAACCATCGGCGGACGGCGACAGCGCGCGCTCGGTCGGGCGATACACGCAGACCTCGCGAATCGTTTCGGGATCGACGATGCGCCTCATCACGAGCCCGAACGTGCGCGCGAGCGGCGCGACGTAGGCCGGCGCCAGCGTGACCGCGAGCCCCTGCGAGGCGAGACCGAACGCGGTCGTGACGTTGTCGACGACGTCGACCGGGATAATGCGCGCCTCGGCCGGCAGATTCGCGCGCATCTGGTCGACCGCGCGTTCGTGATCGCGCCCGGTCGCGACGATCGGCACGTCGCGCAGATGCCGCCACTGCACGCGCCGGCGCGCCGCGAGCGCGTGCGTGGCCGCGCACCACATGACCCACGGGCTCGCGAACGCCGGATCGCAGCGCACGCGCGCGCCGCTTGGCCGGTCGGGGCCGATCGCGAGATCGACGTCGCCGCTCTCGACGCGCTCCACCAGTTGCTCGACCCCGGTGTCGCAGATGCGCACGACGACCTTCGGCTTGTTGCGCGCATAGTCGGCGATCGCCGCAGGCAGCGCGGTGGCCGCGATCACGAGCGGCGCGCCCACGCGCACGATGCCGGCCGCGCGGTTGCGGATGTCGTCGGCAGATTGCGCGGCCGCGCGCACGTGGCGCAGCACCGATTCGGCCGAGGCGAGGAAATCCTGTCCCGCGCTCGACAGCGCGACGCGCCGCGTCGTGCGATCGAACAGCCGGAAGCCGAGTTCGGTTTCGAGTTCGGCCAGCAACTGGCTGACCGCCGAGGCAGTCAGCCCGAGCCGGGCCGCCGCCGCGCCGATGCTGTGAAGATCGACGATGGCGAGAAACGCTTCGAACTGGCGGATCGTGACACGGGTGAGAGGCATAGGGCCGATTCTAAAGAAAAACTTACGAATCGTGAAAAATCGCTTGATTGTGCCGCGCGCGCCGAGGGCCGATACTCGTGCAAATCGACGTCGTCGGGCAAACCCGCTTAGACTTGAGGTTTGCCTGGTCGTCCGCGGCCGCGCCCGACGTCGCCGAAACCGCTCGGCCGAGGTGCGCGGCCCCGGTGTCGCGGCCGCTACCCTTGGCCTTTCGAGGCCGCCTTCAAGGACTTGCCATGTTTGACCACATTCCCGCCTATCCCGGCGACCCGATTCTGAGCCTGAACGAAGACTTTCAGCTGGACCCCAGGCCGAACAAGGTCAACCTGAGCATCGGCATCTATTTCGACGACGCCGGCAAGCTGCCCGTCATCGACGCGGTGCGCCGCGCCGAAACCGCGCTGCTCGACGCGATCGGCCCGCGCTCGTATCTGCCGATGGCGGGTCTGCCGCTCTATCGCGACACCGCGCAGGCGCTCGTGTTCGGCGCGAACCACGCGGCGCGCGAGGCGGGCCGCATCGCCACCCTGCAGACGCTCGGCGGCTCGGGCGCGCTCAAGGTCGGTGCCGATTTCCTTAAGCGCTATTTCCCGGGCTCGCAGATGTGGATCAGCGACCCGAGCTGGGAAAACCATCGCGTCGTGTTCGAGGCGGCGGGGCTCACGGTCAACACCTATCCGTACTACGACCCGCAAACGGGTGGCCTGCGTTTCGCCGAGATGCTCGCCGCGATCGATACGCTGCCCGAAAAGAGCGTCGTGCTGCTGCATGCGTGCTGCCATAACCCGACCGGTGTCGATCTGAGCCCGGCGCAATGGGCCGAACTGGTGCCGGTATTGCAGCGCCGCAAGCTGATCGCGTTCGTCGACATGGCCTACCAGGGTTTCGGCGCGGGCCTTGAGGAAGACGCCGCCTGCGTGCGTCTGCTCGCCGACGCGGACGTGCCGCTGATCGTCGCCAATTCGTTCTCGAAGAACTTCTCGTTGTACGGCGAACGCTGCGGCGCCTTGAGCGTCGTGTGCCGGAGCGCCGACGAAGCCGCGCGCGTGCTCGGCCAACTGATGGCGGCGGTGCGCGCGAACTACAGCAATCCGCCGACGCACGGCGCGCGCCTCGTCGCCAACGTGCTTGCCGATGCGCAACTGCGCGCCTCGTGGGAAGCCGAACTCGGCGCGATGCGCGAGCGGATTCTGGCGATGCGCAACACGATCTACGCGGGCCTCGAAGGCCGTGTGGACGACGTAATGCGCACGCGCTACGTCGCGCAACGCGGCATGTTCACGTACACAGGGCTGTCCGAAAGCCAGGTCGAGCGCCTGCGTAACGAATACGCAGTGTACGTGCTGCGCTCGGGACGCATGTGCGTTGCGGGCCTCAACGCGCGCAACGCCGAGTACGTGGCCTCGTCGATCGCAGCGGTGGTGTCGGGCGCCTGAGTCCGGCATCGAGCCAGGCAGTATGCCGCGCATGACGGCGGCGAATGGCGGCAGGTATCGACGGGCGGCGCCGCGGCATAACATGGCATGACGCAGCGCCGCCACGACAATCATGGAGACACGAATGACGACCCTCGAAACCCGGCCGGCGAGCGTAGCGCCATCCGCCGCCCTGCATCCCGACGAATGGCAGGCGCGCGTGCAGCTCGCCGCGTGCTATCGCATCTTCGACATGCTCGGCTGGACCGAGATGATCTACAACCACATCACGTTGCGCGTGCCGGCGAGCGTCGCCGGCAACGAGCGCCACTTCCTCATCAACCCGTTCGGGCTGCACTACAGCGAAGTGACCGCGCGCAATCTCGTGAAAATCGATGCGCACGGCCGCGTGCTCGACGGCTCGCCGCATCCGGTCAACCCGGCCGGCTTTGTCGTGCATGCGGCGATTCACGAAGGCATTCCCGAGGCGCACTGCGTGATGCACACGCATACGACAGCGGGTGTCGCCGTGGCCTGTCTCGAAGACGGCTTGCAGCAGACCAACTTCTATAGCGCACAACTGCACGAGCGCATTGCGTACCACGACTTCGAGGGCATTACGATTCATGCGGAAGAGGGGCCGCGTCTGCTCGAACATATCGGCAACCGCCAGGCGGTGATCCTGCGCAATCACGGCCTGCTCGCATGGGGCCACACGTTGCCGCAGACCTTCGCGATACTGTGGACGCTCAACCGCGCGTGCGAAATCCAGATGGCGACGTTTGCGATGGGCCGCGCGCGGCCGGTGCCCGAGGACGTGGCGGCCCGCTGCTCGCGCGATGCGCTGCAGTTCGACCCGCGCCACGGCGCGGGGCAGGACGTGTTCGATGCGCTGGTGCGGCGCGTCGATCGCATCGACGCGAGCTACCGGCAGTGAGCGCGTGATGGGCGCATGAGGAGCACATGACCCGTTCGAAGCCTCAACGCGGCAAGCAGGTCAAGAAACCCAGTCAGGAATCCACGCAAGGATTGAAGCGATGAAAGTAGCGATCTATGGCGCCGGCGCGATCGGCGGCTGGATGGGCGTGAAGCTCGCACAGGCCGGCCACGCGGTGAGCGTGGTGGCGCGCGGCGCGACGCTCGACGCATTGCGCCAGCACGGGCTGCGTCTGGTCGAAGGCGGCGTCGTGTTCGCCGAACAGGTTGAGGCGAGCGAGAATCCCGCCAGCCTCGGCGTGCAGGAACTCGTCGTGATCGCGGTGAAGGGACCGGCGATGGCGGCGGTGGCCGCGCGAATCGCGCCGCTGCTCGGCCCCGGCACGATCGTGCTGACGGCGATGAACGGCGTGCCGTGGTGGTTCTGCGACGGGCTCGGCGGCGGCTTCGCGCGGCAGCGCCTGACGTCGATCGACCCGGACGGCGCGATCGCGGCGGCGATTCCCGGCGCGCGGACGGTCGGCTGCGTCGTGCATGCGAGCTGCCTCGTCGATGCACCCGGCGTGATCCGCCATCATCAGGGCAACGGGCTGATCGTCGGCGAGGCGTCGGGGCAGCCGAGCGAGCGCGTCGAACAGCTCGCGGCGCTGCTGAGGGCGGCCGGCTTCGATGCGTCGATGTCGGCGCAGATCCAGCGCGACGTCTGGTACAAGCTGTGGGGCAACATGACGATGAACCCGGTCAGCGCGCTCACGGGCGCGACGACGGACCGGATTCTCGGCGACGAACTCGTACGCGGCTTCGTCACGCAGATCATGCTCGAAGCGAAGGAGATCGGCGCGCGCTTCGGCATTCCGATCGAGCAGGCGCCCGACGATCGTCACGCGATCACGCTGAAGCTCGGCGCGATGAAAACCTCGATGTTGCAGGACGTGCAGGCGGGCAAGGCGGTCGAGCTCGACGCGCTGGTCGGGGCGGTACGCGAACTCGGGCAACTGACGCAGGTGCCGACGCCGTATACCGACGTATTGCTCGGGCTCGCGCGTTTGCAGGCGAGCACGTTGGGTTTGTATCCGAAGCAGTGAGGCAGTGAGGTAGTCAGGGTTCGAGGCGCGCAGACTCGAACCCTCGAGCGCGGTCTTGCCTGAAAACCGCGCGGTTTTTCATGCGGACTCGCCGCAATGAGTCCGCGCGCGCGTTACTCGGCCCCTGCCGTATGCACCGACGGCCGCATCGGCAGCTCGCCCGTCGCGGCGTGGCATTCCTCGATCATCGCCCGAAACGTGGGCGACGCCGGCAGGGCGCCGGCCGTTTCCAGTTCCGCGCCATTACGTTCCGCCGGCTCGCTGATGCCGACGCCCACCACGAGCGTCGCGCGCGGCCGCCATTCGCGCGTGCGCCGCAGCATGTTGCGCAGATACGGCGGCGACTCGGGCGCATCGAGCGACACGATGCAGATGATCGACGCGTCCTTGTAGCTCGGCTCGTCGGCGTGAGCGCTGCGATAGCCGGAGTGCGTCGCCATCATCGGCGCGAAGCCCTGGCGGCCGAGCAGTTGCACCGCGATCGCGGTCGTCACTTCGTCGAACGCGCCGCGTCCGGGCACGCACAGCACCGCCGTTTTCGTCGCGTCCCGCGACTCGGGCGTATGCGCGGGCACATGATCGCCGCGGTGCCCGGCCGCTTCCTGCGGCGCGCTGGCGAGCAGCGTGCCGCCCATCTCGGTGGCGTGGGTGGCGTGGGCCGCATCGGTGCGCGCGAGCGTGTCCGGCAAGCCATCGGCGACTTCGAGGTTCTCGACGATATCGACGAGCGCGTCGTTGATCCGCTGCAACTGGTCCGGCATCAGCACGCCGCGCAGCGCGTCGTTACGCGCGAGCCGCAAGCCTTCGAGCGCGACCTTGTCGTAGTAGTCGATCAGCGACATCTCGCGCAGCAACCGCTCGGCCTGCACGATCGCCTCGTGCGGATCGTCGGCGAGCAGGCGCTGGTAGAAATTCTGCGCGGGCGTCAGCGCGGGCTGGTCGCCGAGCAGCACGGTGAGGAAGTGGAGGCGGTCGGCATAGCGCCCGAGCGTGACGACGCACAGCGTGAGCGGCGTCGACAGCACGAGCCCGATCGGCCCCCACAGCCAGCTCCAGAAGATCGCCGCGACCACCACCGCGAGCGGCGAGAGTCCCGAGCGATGGCCGTACAGCAGCGGCTCGGCAATCTGCCCGGCCACCACGTCGACGACGATGAACAGGATCAGCGTATAGACGGCCATTGTCCATTGCGGCTGGATCGCGGCCGCGAGAAACACGGCGAGGATCGCCGCGATCCAGATGCCGATATACGGCACGAAGCGCAGCAGCGCGGCGATCACGCCGAACAGCAGCGCGCCCGGCACGCCGATGATCGCCAGCCCGATCGCGATCACGCTGCCGGTGCTGAGGTTCACGCCGAGCTGCGCGACGAAGTAGCGGGACAGGCGGCCGGCGGCGTCGTTGATCGCCGTGGTCGTGCGGTGCAGGTCGCGCGAGCCGAACAGGCTGATGAGCCGGTCGCGCAGGTCCTCGCGCTGCAAAAGAATGAAGATCGTCACGACCAGCACGATGAAGCTCGTCTCGATCGGCGCGATGGCCGGCGACAGCGCGCGCTGCGCGAGCTGGATCGGCGTCGGCGCGGGCTCGTGCACCTCGACCGGCTGCGGCACCGCGGGCGCGTTGCGCGCGGCGCGGCCGGTCGGGTGCAGCGGAGCGGGGCGCGACGGCGCCATGCGCTGCAGCACGGAAGCGGTGCTGCTCATCAGCGAATCGGCGCGGCCGACGGTTTTTTCCTGCACGGTTTCGATCTTCTGCTCGATCGCTTCCTGATACTGCGGCAGGGCGCCGGCCAACTGCACGATCTGCGCGCCGATCAGCGCGCCGACCGCGAGCATCGAGGCGAGCGCGAACAGCACGGCGATGAAGATCGACGGCCACTGGCCCATGTGCAGGCGCCGCAGCATCTGCACGAGCGGCGCGAGCAGAAAGCTCAACAGCACCGACAGCGTGATCGGAATCAGCACCGCCCGGCCGAAGTAGAGTGCGCATACGACCACGACGCCGGTAATCAGCGACACGAGGCCATGCAGGCCTGGCGTGCCCGGCGGGTAAACGCGGTTCGGCGGCCGCTGCGGCGGCGGTAACGATATTTTCATGTGAACAGAGATTCCGGTTGGAGCGCGCTGCCGGGGCGTTCCGGGAGATAACGGGGCAGCAAGACATATGCCTGAATTGTAGGCGGTTTGGCATGCCGCGAACCAGAGGCACGCATCGTAACGGAGCGGCGCGATGGGCTCGCTCGCGTTGGCCGATTCGCCGGCTCGCCAGCTAGCCGACCTGCATGCGCAGCAGCTCCAGCAGTTGCGAACTCGCATACAGCAAGAGCCCGATAAAGCCGCCGACGAGCGTTCCGTTGATGCGGATGTATTGCAGGTCCTTGCCGATATTCAGTTCGATCTGCCGCGACATCTCGCGCGAGTCCCAGTTCTTCACCGTATCGCTGATATGACGCGTGAGGAACTGCGCGAAGTCGGGGGCCATCGCGCGCGCCGCATCTTCGAGATGATCGTTCAGCGATTGCCGCAGCGCCGGGTCGTTCGCGAGTTCGCGGCCGATCCACTGGCCCATGGCCGCCACGCGCGCATGCAGCGCCGAGTCGGCGCTGTGCAGGTCGCGCTTGAGCCACGCGCGCAACTCGCTCCACATATCCTTCACGTAGGCGCTGAACGCGTCGCCTTCGACAAGATAGCGCTTGAGCGCTTCGCCGTGCTGCAAAAACGCGGGATCGGTCTTCAGCTTCGCGATCAGCTTTCGCGCAGCCTCGTCGAACCGCTCGCGCAGCTCGTGCGCGGGATTCTCCGCGATCTGTTCGAGCATGCGGTTCGCGGCGCTCGCAATCGCGTCCGCGCCTTTCTCGCCGAGCCAGGCCGAGGGCAGAATCTTCTCCATCTTCGGATACTCGCTCCTGACCCAATCGACGATGCGTGTCGCAATGAACTCGCGCGCGGGCGGCTCGCGCAGCAGTGCGATCAGCTGATCGAGCGCAGTGTCGAGCAGTTCCTGATGGCGGCCGTCGCGCGTGAGCGTGTCGAGCATCGCGCCCGTCGCTTGCGACAGATCGACCTTCGCGAGCACGTCGCGCAGCGCGTCGCGGATGAAGCTCTGGATGCGCGCGTCGTCGGCCACGTCGAGCATGCCGCCCGTCAGGCGCACGACGTAATCGCCGAGGCGCGCGGTATTGGCCGGCTCGGTGAGCCACAACGTGATGCTGCGCGCCGGGTCGTGGCGGCGGATCAGGCAGACGAGCGAGGGCACGTCGAGAAACTTGTCCTGCACGAAGACCGCGAGGTTATCGGCGATCTTGTGCTTGTTGCGCGGGATGATCGCGGTATGGCGCGCGACGAGCGGAAGCGGTACGCGCCGGAACAGCGCGGCGACCGCGAACCAGTCCGCGAGCGCGCCGACCATCGCGGCCTCGGCAATCGCCTTGATGCCGTCGATCCACACGCCGCGCGGCATGAACGCGGTCACGACGAAAACGCCGGCGGCCACGAGCAGCAGCAATAAGGGCGTGCGCCTGGCGCGCTTCAGTTCGGTGGTCTTGTCCATCGTCGGGGTGGTCCTGTCGGGCGAGGGCGGTGCGGTACGGTGCGGGTGCCATGATGCGGCACGGCCGGCGCATGCGTCCAGCCGGCGTACGCGCGGCGGCTTCGGCAAGGTAACATTCGCGCTTGGACTCGCATGCGGCTGCGTCGAATGCGATGGCGCGCGCCGGGGCGTGATGCGGGTCGTGGCAAGGCACGGCAAGGCACGCCGGCAAACCCGGCAGGACAACCATGCGGCGGCGCGACACACGGCGAAGCAGCGTAACAAAACGCGGTTCGGCGCAACGAACCACGATGCAGCATGGCACGAGACAGGACAACCGCAACGAGGACCCAGTGAGCAGATTTCTACACACCGCGGATTGGCAGATCGGCACGCAGTTCGGCCAGTTCGAAGCGGACGAGGCCGCGCATCTCGCACAGGCGCGCTTCGATACCGTGCGCCGCATCGCTGAGGAAGCGGCCGCGCGCAACGTCGATGCGGTGCTCGTCGCGGGCGACGTGTTCGATCTGCAAACGGTTTCGGACACGGTGATCCGGCGTCTGTTCGCGGCGCTGCAACCGTTCTCCGGGCCTTGGATCATGCTGCCCGGCAATCACGACGCCGCCCTCGTCGAAAGCGTGTGGACCCGCGCGCAGCGCCTGAACTGCATCGCGCCGAACGTGCGCGTCGTGCTCGAACCCGGCGTCGTGCTGCTCGACGCCTGCCGTTGCGCGCTGCTGTGCGCGCCGCTCACGCAACGCATCACCTACGACGACACCACCGCCTTCTTCGATACGGCCGAGACGCCGCCTGGCTATGCGCGCGTCGGGCTCGCGCATGGCAGCGTCGGCGGAATTCTGCAGGAGAGCATCGATTCGTCGAATCCGATCGCGCCGACGCGTGCCGCGAGCGCGCGGCTCGACTATCTCGCGCTCGGCGACTGGCACGGCCATCTGCGTGTCGACGACCGTACGTGGTACGCGGGCACGCACGAGCAGGACCGCTTTCGCGCCAACGAGCCGGGTTTCGTGCTCGACGTGACGCTAGGCGAGGACGCGCCGCCGCGCGTCGAAGCGGTGCGGGTCGGGCAATACCGGTGGCATCGCTGGGACGAAACGATCTCGGTGCCGAGCGACGTCGAGGCGCTCAGGACGCGGCTCGCCGCGCTCGGCGCCGACGACGTGCTGCGGATCGAGGTCGGCGGCACGGCGGCGCTCGCCGATGTCGAGGCGCTGCGTGTCGCGGTCGAGGAAACCCGCGCCCGCGTGCGCGCGCTGCGGGCCGATCTTGGCGACCTGCACGTACTGCCCACCGCCGACGATCTCGCCGAACTCGGCGCGCAAAGCGGTTATCTGGCCAAGGTCGTCGCGCGGCTGCGCGGCTTGCAGGAAGACCCGCAGGGCGATCCGCAGCAGGCGCGGCACGCGGCCGAGGCGCTGTTGCTGCTCGCGCGTTTTCAACGCGAACAGCAACCCGCGCGGCAACGTGAGACACATATGGCACATACGGCCCATACCACGCCGCAGCGCGAAGCGAGGTCCGCATGAAGCTGCAGCGCATTGCGATTCAGGAATTCAGGCAGTTCAGCGGGCGGCTCGTGATCGACGACCTGGCGCCCGGCCTCAATCTGTTCACGGGCCCGAACGAGGCCGGCAAGAGCACGATCGCGGAAGCCGTGCGCACGGTGTTTCTCGAACGCTATAAAGCTTCGCATCTGAAGGACCTGCTGCCGTGGGGGCTCGCGAGCGGGCAGCCGTCGGTGGAAGTGAGCTTCGATCTCGATGGCGAGGCGTGCCGTCTGTCGAAGCAGTTCGTCTCGCGGCAGCGCTGCGAACTGCGGATCGGCCAGGCCGTGTTCACCGAGGACGAAGCCGAGGACAAGCTCGCCGCGCTGCTCGGTTTTTCGCGCGCCGCGCGCGGGGCGATGAAGGCCGAGAACGCGGGCGTGCCCGGTCTGCTGTGGGTGCAGCAGGGCGGCACGCAGGAACTGCGCGATTCGACCGGGCATGCCGCGCAGTATCTGCGCGATGCGCTCGCGCAGTTGTCGGGCGGCAGCGACTCGGCCGGCGAGGATGCGCTGATCGCCGCCGTGCAGCGCGAATTGCGCCAGTTGCTGACCGCGCGCACGCAGAAATCGACCGGGCCGCTCGCCGAAGCCGAACAGAAGCTCGCGGCGCTCGTCGCGAGCCGCGACGAGTTGCAGCAGCAGCGCCAGCAGTTCGACGACAACATCGCGCGCCTCGCCGCGCAGCAGGAAGCGTTCGACGACGCCGGGCGTCGGCGGCCGTGGGAGCTTCACGAGCAGAAGGCCGCGCTGGCGCAGCAACGCGCGGCCGCGCTCGCGGAACTCGAACGCAGCGTAGAGGGGCTCGCGCAGTCGTTGCAGGTCGGCGAGGCCGAGTTGGCGTTGTCGGTGCAGCAGGAGCAGGGCGCGCTCGAACTCGAGGCGGCGGTCGCGCGCGAACGCGAACAGCTCTCTGCGGCGCGCGCCGAAGTGGCCGCCGCAGAGAGCGCGCATGCGCAGGCCGCGGGCGGCGTCGCGCAATTCGAGCAGGCCTCGGCCGAGGCGAGTCGCGCGCTCGAACTCGCCAACGCGGCCGTGACCGCCGCCGATCTGCGCAGCCAGATCGAGCTTTATCGCGCGGAAAGCACGCGTCTCGACGCGTCGATTGTGGAAGCGGACAAGGCGAACGAAGCGGTGCTGCAAGCCGCGCGCGAGGCGGCGGCGCTCGAAATCGACGAGGCGCGGCTGAAGCGGCTCGTCGCGCTCGACGGCGAATTGACCGTGCTGCGCGCGCGCACCGAAGCGGCGATGACGCGCATCGAGTATCGGCTCGATGGCGAGTTGAGCGTCGGCGAGGCGCGCATCAGCGGCACGGGTGTGTTGCGTGTCGACGAGGAAAAGCGCATCGGCCTGGGCGAACTCGGCGAATTGCGCGTGATTCCGGGCGTGTCCGATCTGCCGGCGCAATTGTCGGAACTGGCGTCGCTCGAAGCACAGCATGCGCAGTTGTTGCAGACGCTCGGCGTCGCGTCGGCGGGCGATGCGCAGGCGCGGCACGAGCGCTGGAAAGCCTCGCTCGCGCAACAGAAGCGCCACGCGGAAATCCTGCGGGTTCATGCGCCGCAGGGCATCGATGCGTTGCGCGCGGCGCTGGCCTCGACGGCCGCGCGTTTGCAGGCATCGAGCGAGCGGCTTGCGGGCTTGCCCGACGTGTCCGCCGCGCCACCGCTCGACGACGCGCGCCGCCACGCCGACCTCGCGCGCGACGCGCTGGATGCGTCGCGCAAGGTGCTCGCGCAGGCTGCCGAAGCGCGCTCGACCGGCGTCGCGCGGGCCGATTCGCTCGCCGCGCAACTGCAGCGAAAGGAAGCGCAGCTCGCCGACGATGCGTTTCGCCGCAACCGCACGCAATGGCAGGCGAATCTCGTCGAGCAGCGCGTGAAGGTTGATGCGTTGCGCCAGCAGCGCGAGGGCCGCGAGCGCGAACTCGATGCGGCGCGTCTCGACGATCCGGCTGCCGAGGCGAAGCGCTATCGCGCGTCGGCGGAGCTTGCGCGCAGCGAGCAGCACGAGCGCCAGGTGCGGATCGCGCAACTGCGCAGCCAGTTGGAGACGATGGGCGCGTCCGGTCTCGGCGAACGGCTGGCGGCGCTCGACGCGCAGATCGAGCAGGCCACGCGCCGCAAGGACGAGCTGAGCCTGCGCGCGGGCGCGCTGAGTTTGCTCGACGAGGTGCTTGTCGACGAACGCGATGCGGCGGTGGCGCAACTGCGCGCGCCGTTGACCGAGCGGCTGGGCCACTACCTGAAGCGGATTTTTCCGCAAGCGAGCCTCGCGCTCGGCGACGACCTGAGTCCCGCGGCGCTCGATCGCGCGGGCCGCGAGGAACTGCTCGACGCGCTCAGCTTCGGCACGCGCGAACAGCTCGGCATCCTGACGCGGCTCGCCTACGCGGACCTGCTTCAGTCGTCGGGCCGGCCAACCCTGTTAATGCTCGACGATGCGGCTGTGCATACCGACGCATCGCGGCGCGATGCGCTCAAGCGCGCGCTGATCGACGCGGCCACGCGGCACCAGATTCTGGTGTTCACATGTCATCCGGAGTTGTGGGACGACCTCGGGGTCAGGCAGCGAGCGGTCGAGGATCAGAAGGTGGCGTGAGCGGGGTGAGGCAGGGCCAATCGGGACGAGGCGGGACGAAGCGAGGAGCGAGCAGTGAGGCGAGAAGCGACGCGAAAAGCGAGGGGACGTGCTTCCCGCAGGTCTCGTGCGGGTTTTGTACAGGCGCGCTCGCCTACTCGTACCAGCGCGGCGTGTACACCCACTGCGCGCCGTTGGCCCCGCAGGCAAACCTTCGCGTCAGCGATGAGCCGACGATCACCATCGTGCGCATGTCCACGTCCGACGAACGCAGCTCGCCGAGTGTGAGCGTGCGCAGCGTGCCGCCGGGCCGGCCGATGTCGCGGCCGAGCACGACCTCGGTCGATGCCGCGCGATACTCCCGCACGATGTCGAGCGCCTTGTCCAGTTGCCACGGGCGCGCACGCGAAATCGGGTTGTAGAACGCCATCACGAGATCGGCTTCGGCCGCGTGACGCAGGCGTTTTTCGATGATCGTCCACGGCTTCAGGTTGTCCGACAGCGACAGCATGCAGAAGTCGTGGCCAAGCGGCGCGCCGGCTTGCGCGGCGGTCGCGAGCGCGGCCGAGACGCCCGGCACGATCGACAGTTCGACGGTGGCCCAGGCGTCGTCGCGCGAGGCGTCGAGCGCTTCGAGCACGGCCGCCGCCATCGCGAACACGCCGGGGTCGCCCGAGGACACCATCACGACCGCGCGGCCCTCGCTCGCGAGTTCGAACGCGTGGCGCGCGCGCTGCATTTCCTCGCGATTGTCGGTGCCGTGCACGCGCTGATCCGCGCGCAGCGGGCCGGCCATTTTCACGTAGGTGTCGTAGCCGAGGATGTCGGTGGCTTCGTTCAATGCCGTGCGCGCGGCCGGGGCCAGCAGGTCGGCGCGGCCGGGGCCGAGGCCGATCACGGTCAGGCGGCCGCGCGCTCGGCCGATGGTCGCGGGATCGATGGCGAGCGGGGTGAGGGCGAGAGCGAGGGCGATGGGGGGATGGGCGTGCGGCGCCTCGTGGGATGTTTCGTGCGGCGTGTTGTGAGCCGCTGCGTCTGGTGTGTTGGGTATGGCTTCATTCAGCGTCTTATGCGGGACGCGCAGCGAAGCATGCAGCAATGCCTCGGGGGTTGAGCGATCCGCCGCGGAGCTTGCGTCGGCGAAGCGCAGCGGCACGTTCAGGAGCGCCGCGGCTTGCGCCAGCGCGGGGTGGGTCATGCTCGCGGTCGGCGCGAGCAAGGCCGCTAGCGACAGCGCGGCGAGGCCGTGTGCGTCGAGGGCTGCACGTACGTGTGCGGCGATCGCTTCGGCGGATTGGGTAACGGACTCGGCCGGGGCGCTGTCAGCCATCGCGGCAGGCTGAGCGGTAGTGCGGCCTGTATGGGCGTTGGCTTCGGCGGTAGCGGTCGCAATAGAGGTCGCAGCAGCACGGTCAGTTGCCGTGCCGCTCGCGTTATCGCTGGCTTTGGCCTTGGCGTGACCGGCATCGCCACCGGTTTCCTCAGCCGCGCCGGCAGTACGAGCCTGCGCTTGCTCAGCAGCATCGGTACTGCCCCACGCATCCGCCAGCACCACCGCCGCCACCACGCTCCGTGGATGAATCACCAGTTCATCCACGCGGCCATCCCACGCATGCGGCGTCACGCGAATCGCGAGCCGTGCGTGGGCATCGCGCGGCAGTTGCGCGTCGTCGAGCCACGGCGCCTCGCCTTCGATGCGCGTGCTTGCCCCCGCGAGCAGATCCGACACGAAGCGCTTGCCTTGACCCAGATCGGCGAGCGCATAGCCCTCGGGCGGATTGAGCACGCAGGTGCCGAAGCGCAACTCGCCGCTCGTCGTGATCGCGGGCTGCACGGTCAGGGCCGTGGCGATTTCGCGCGCCATCAGGTTGACGCCCGCGAGGCCGCCGAGCAGCGGCACGACCGCGCTGCCGTCCTCGGCGACCGCGAGTACCGGCGGCTCCGCGCCCTTGTTCGACAGCAACGGCGCGAGACAGCGGATCACGATACCGGCCGCGCACAGCACGACGATCGGCGTGCCGCGCGTATAGAGTTCGCGCAGGTGCGCGCCGAGTTCAGTGTAGGCGACGTCGGCCCCGCCCCCGTCCCCGACCCCTACGCGGCCTTGCAGCGCGTGGATTTCGCAGCGAGCGGGAGCGGTGCGAGCAGGTTGAACGCCGCGATCGGCGATAGCCGTACCGCAAGCCGCATCGCCATCACGGGCAGCGTCGGCACTGCGTGTCGCGTCAGCAGCGCATATAGCCTGTGCGCCGCGCCTCTCATAAACCGCCTGAATCCGCCGCGCGGTCTCCAACGCTCCCGCACCGAGAATCACGATGGCCGGCACGTTCATCCTTGCCATTTTTGCCCCGGCACGACAAGCAGCGAAAAATACGGCGAGGCCATCGGATCGACCTCGGCAAGCGGCACGATGCGCTGATTGCCCATCGTCGCGCGTTCGACGTAGAGCGCGCGCCCGGCGAGTCCGAGGTCGTCGAGCACGCGCCGCACCTTGTCGAAATTGCGGCCGAGTTTCATGACGACGGCGGCGTCGGCATCGGCGAGACGGCGGCGCAATTCGTCCTCGGGCAGCACGCCCGAGAGCACCGAGAGGCTCTGGTTGCGATACACGAGCGGCGCGCCGAGCACGGCCGCGCCGCCGAGCATCGAGCACACGCCCGGCACGACTTCGCTGTCGTAGCGCGCGGCCAGCCGGTCGTGCAGGTACATGTACGAGCCGTAGAAAAACGGATCGCCCTCGCAGATCACGGCGACGTCGCGGCCCGCGTCGAGATGGCCGGCGACGATTTCGGCGGCCGTGTCGTAGAAGTCCGCGATGATCGCTTCATACGACAGCGGCGGTTCGAGCGCCTCGGTCGTGACCGGATAGACGAGCGGCAGATGCTGCTGCGCCTCGTCCAGATGCGCCTCGACAATACCGAACGCGTTGCCTTTCTTGCCCTTCGCGACGAAGTACGCAACCACCGGCGCGGCCTTCAGCAAACGCAGCGCCTTCAGCGTGATGAGTTCGGGGTCGCCGGGGCCGACGCCGATGCCGAACAGCCGGCCCCGGGTTGCCGTATGCCGCGTCGCCAGGGAGGTCGCTTGAGTTGTCGTTTGAGTCGTCACCTGTGCCGTCATTTACTCGATCTCCGTTGCGAGCGCGTTGACCGCCGCGGCCGCCATCGCGCTGCCGCCGCGCCGTCCGTGCACGACCACGTAGGGCACGCCGCGGCTGTTTTCCGCGAGCGCCGCCTTCGATTCGGCCGCGCCGACGAAGCCGACCGGAAAGCCGAGAATCAGCGCGGGCTGCGGCGCGCCCGCATCGAGCATGTCGAGCAGATGGAACAGCGCGGTCGGCGCATTGCCGATCACGACGACGCTGCCGGCGAGGTGCGGGCGCCACAGCTCGAGCGCGGCGGCCGAGCGCGTATTGCCGATCTCGCGCGCGAGCGCGGGCACGTTCATGTGCGTGAGCGTGCAGATCACCGCATTGTCGGCGGGCAGCCGCGCGCGCGTGATGCCCTGCGCAACCATGCCCGCGTCGCACAGGATCGGCGCGCCTTGCGCGAGCGCCACGCGGCCCGCCGTGCCCGCGCCGGCGGAGAACGCGAGGTCGTCGATCACGTCGACCATGCCGCACGCGTGGATCACGCGCACCGCGAGTTTTTCGAGGTCGGCGGGAATGCGTGACAGGTCGGCCTCGGCGCGAATCGTCGCGAAGGATTGGCGATAGATCTCCTGACCGTCGCGGATGTAATCAAGCATCGGGTTTATTCCTGACGAGACGCGCGAGCAGGTCGGCGGCCTCGTCGATCGTCAGTGGGGGTGCGACGCAGTGGCCGAAACCGGAGCGGCCGTCGCGTCGATAAAGGTCGTAGACGCCGGGCGCGGCGGCGAGCAGCGTGTACGGCGTGCAATGCGCGGCCGCGCACGAGCGCGGGCAGCCGCTCAGATGCACGTCGACGCCGGCGGGCAGTCGCGCGGCCAGTTGCAGCGCGTCGGCCTTGGTGTCGGCGAGACTCTTCGCGCAGCCTGGCGAGCCGGTGCAGGCGATCACGTGCGTGATGGCTTGGGCGGGATCGCAGGCGAGGCCGAGCGCGCCTAGCTGCGCGAGGACGGCAGGCACGGCCTGCGTCGGGATGTCGGGCAGCAGCACGCTTTGCCACGGGGTGATGCGCAGCGTGCCGTTGCCGTATTGCTGTGCGAGCGCGCCGAGGCCCTGCAGCGCCGCGGCGCTCAGACGCCCGAGCGGCGGCTGGCCGCCGACGTGCCAGGTGTGTGCGCCGCGCTGTGCGTGTGCGCCGAGGCGCAGCGCGGCGTCAGCGCGAAGAGGGCGTTGCCAGTGCGCGAGCGAGGCGTCGCGGGCGAGCGGGAAATCGACGTAGCGCTGCGCGTGTTCGAGGATCGCGTCGGCGGAGTGCGTGGCGAGCAGGTCGCGCATGCGGGTGGCGTGGGTGTCGGCGTTGGCGTCGGCGAGATCGAGGAACGTGTGCAGCAACGCGCGTACGAGCGCCAGGGCATGCGATGGTGCAACGGCAGCAAGGGGGCGGGGGCCGGCGAGGTCGCGGCGAGTGCCGGTGTCGGCACCAAGGTCCGCCCCATCTCCCGGGCATCCCGCGAGCCCGAACACGAAGCGCACGCCGCCTTCATCCGCCGACGCCGCGAGCCACACATCGTGCGGATGATCGACCCGCGCGAGCCGTTCGCCGCCGTCGAGCAGCAGGGCGAATTTCGGCGACAACGCCGCGAAGCGCGCCTCGTCTTGCAGCAGCGCGAGCAATTCGGCGCACAACGGCCTCGTATCGATCAACGCAGACGGATCGCGGCCGGCGGTGGGGCTGGTCATCACGTTGCGGATGTCGTCGGCGAAACCGAGAGCGGTGGTGTCCGGAGGAGCGTTTGCGTCGTTCGCGTCGAGCGGGGAAGAGCAAGAGCCAGCGGCCGAACCGGAAGCAGGAGCAAAAGCAGGATCAAAAGCGCACAGAGAACCCGCCCCCGGCCCCAACCCCGCTTCGATCAACTCTCCGCTCAACGCCGCCTCATGCCGCTCGCGCACGCCGCGCAGCTGCAGATTCGCGCGATTGGTCAACTCGATCACGCCGTTCGCGTGCCGCGTGCTCGCCTCGGCGATCGCGCGCGCCTGCGCGGCGCCGAGTTCGCCGCCCGGCAGCTTGATCCGGCAGAGGCCGCCGTCGCGCGCGGCGACGATGCGCAGCAGCCCCGGACACGCCGAGGGCCGCGACATCGGAAGCGCGTGGGGCAAAACGGTTGAGGGCGAAGCTCGATTCAAGACGGACACCGGGAATAGCGTCGCGCAACGGCCCGAGCAGGCCGCGTCGCGGACCTTGCTGCGGCATCGGTACACCCCGCCCGATGTTGGCTGGCACGAACAGTTGCGCCGGCAGGTCTCCTGGCTCGCAGGTCATGGTCCGCCGCGGCCTTCCCGGTCGAACCAGTGGCGCGTGGCGCAGGCGGACTCGCTGCATACAGTTGCGGGGGCAGCCACATCGTTACTGTGTTCCCTCTTGGGCCCCGAAGGGCGCCGGCGGCTGTATTATGCCTTTTTTCGAACCGCGCAACGAGGCTGGGCGCTTTGACTGGCGCGCCTCGGCGCGCTTTCGAAGGCTTCGCCGGCCGCGCTGCCGGACGGCTTTCGTAGGCGTTTCGGGCATGCTTTGAGCCTGTTTTTGAGCCTGTTCCAAGCGCCTTTTCAACCGCTTTTCCAACGACAAACGATGAGGATGGATGCATGCCGGCATGGCTGACCGTGGTGGGCATTGGCGACGACGGCTTCGCCGGATTGGGACGGCCCGCGCGGCGTGCTTTGCTTGGCGCCTCGGTGGTGTATGGCGGCGAGCGGCATCTCGCGATGCTGCCGGCGCGGCTTGCCGCGCGCCGCGCCGCATGGCCGCGTCCGTTCGATCTCGCGCCGCTGCTCGCCGAGCGTCCGCACGCGGTGTGCGTGCTGGCGAGCGGCGACCCGATGCTGTTCGGCGTCGGCGCGACGCTCGCGCGGCAGTTGCCGGCCGGCGAGTTGCGCGTGCTGCCCGCGCCGTCGTCGTTGTCGCTCGCGGCCGCGCGGCTCGGCTGGCCGTTACAGGACGTCGCGACGGTGTCGCTGGTGGGCCGGCCGCTCGCGGCGCTGAACGCGCATCTGCATGACCGTGCGCGCCTCTTCGTGCTGAGCGCCGATGGAGGCACGCCTGCGGCGCTCGCGGCCGCGCTCGTCGCGCGCGGCTTCGGCGCGACGCGCATGAGCGTGCTCGAACATCTCGGCGGCGAGCGGGAACGGCGCATCGAGGGCCGCGCCGATCAATGGCCGGCCGGCGAGATGGCCGCGCTCAATCTGATCGCGCTCGACTGCCGCGCGTCCGCGCATGCGCCGCGTCTGCCACTGAGCGGCGGCCTGCCCGACGACGCATTCATTCACGACGGCCAGTTGACCAAGCGCGATATCCGCGCGATCACGCTCGCGCGCCTCGCGCCGGCGCCCGGCGAATTGCTGTGGGACGTCGGCGCGGGCAGCGGCTCGATCGGCATCGAGTGGATGCGCGCGCATCCGGCCTGCCGCGCGATTGCGATCGAAGCGCACGAGATGCGCCAGGGCTTTATCGAGCGGAATCGCGATGCGCTCGGCGTGCCGGCGCTGCAACTCGTGGCCGGCCGCGCGCCCGCCGCGTTGCAGGGGCTGCCCGCGCCGCATGCGGTGTTTATCGGCGGCGGCGTGAGCGAGCCCGGTGTGCTCGACACCTGCTGGGCGAGTCTGCGCAACGGCGGCCGGCTCGTCGCCAATGCGGTCACGCTGCAAGGCGAGGCGGCGCTCGTCGCATGGCGCGAGCAGCATGGCGGCACGCTCACGCGTATCGCGCTCGCGCAGGCGCAACCGCTCGGCGGTTTCGACACGTGGCGCCAGGCGTTGCCGATCACGCTGCTCGAAGCGACGAAGCCGGCCGATGCGTCGCCGGATAACCGGTCGGCCGATTCGTGATGCGCGACGAGACTCCCGAACAGCCGGCGCCGCTGCGCAGCGGCTACACGACCGGTAGCTGCGCGACGGCGACCTCGCTCGCGGCGGCGCGGCTGCTGCTCGCGGGCGTGGTCAGCGAGGTCGCCGAGATCGTGCTGCCGAAGGGCCAGCATGTACCGATGCGGCTCGTGTTTTGCCGGTTCGTGGCGCGGGGCGATGAGGGCGGGACGCAGGACAGCGGGTTAACGGGCACGCATGGCAACGAACATGACAATGAACAAGCGGGTGTGCAAATAAACCCGCAAGCAAGCCCGCACAGCGGACGGATCGCCGAAGCCGGCACGATCAAGGACGCCGGCGACGATCCCGACGTGACCCACGGCGCGGTCGTCTTCGCGCGCGTGCGCCTCGTGCCCGAGCCCGGCGTGATTTTTCGCGCGGGGCCCGGCGTCGGCACGGTCACGCGCGCGGGGCTCACGCTGCCGGTCGGCGAACCGGCGATCAACCCGGTGCCACGCCAGATGATGACGCGGCATCTGAGCGAACTCGCCGCGCAGCACGCGTACCGCGGCGGCTTCGAGGTGACGGTCGGCGTCGAGGGCGGCGAAGAACTGGCGCTGAAAACGATGAACCCGCGCCTCGGCATTCTCGGCGGGTTGTCGATTCTCGGCACGACCGGCATCGTGCGGCCGTTTTCGTGCTCGGCGTATATCGCGTCGATCCATCAGGGCATCGACGTCGCGCGCGCGAACGGCTACACGCATCTCGCCGCCTGCACCGGCAACGCGAGCGAGGACGCGATGCGCGCGCACTACGGCCTGCCCGATATCGCGCTGATCGAAATGGGCGATTTCGTGGGCGCGGTGCTAAAGCATATGAAGCGCGCGCCGGTCGAGCGGCTCAGCATCTGCGGCGGCTTCGGCAAGCTCAGCAAGCTCGCGGCGGGCCATCTCGATCTGCATAGCCGCAATTCGAGCATCGACCTCGAACAGCTTGCGGCATGGGCCGCCGCGCATGGCGCCGACGCCGCGCTGCAAGCCGCGATGCGCGCGGCCAACACGAGCCAGCAGGCGCTCGCGCTAGCGCATGCGCAGCAGGTGCCGCTCGGCGATATCGTCTGCGCGCGCGCGTTGGCCGTCGCGCGTGAGATCGTGCCGCCGCAGGTCGGCGTCGAGACGTTTGCGATCGATCGCCAGGGCAAGCTGGTCGGAGCCGCGCGATGATGCGGGTTCTGCTGCTCGGCGGCACCGGCGACGCGCTGAAGATCGTGCGCCGGCTCGGCCCCACGCACGTGTACAGTCTCGCGGGTCTCGGCAAGGTGCCCGACGATTTGCAGTGCGCGGTGCGCGTCGGCGGTTTCGGCGGTGCCGACGGCCTCACGCGTTACCTCGAAAGCGAACGGATCGGGCTCGTGATCGACGCGACCCATCCGTACGCGGCGCAAATCAGCGCCAACGCGGCGCAGGCGAGCCGCGCGGCGCACGTGCCGTGCTGGGCACTGCGCCGTCCGGCGTGGCAGCCGCAAGCCGGCGACGACTGGCGCATGGTCGGCGACTGGCACGAACTGACGGCGGCGCTCGCGCCGTTCAGGCGGCCGCTCTTCACGCTCGGGCGCGAACCGCTCGCGCATCTCGACGAAATCCCGCCGCATCAGTTCTGGACCGTGCGCGTGCTCGACCCGCACCCGGACACGGCGCGCTCGCGCACGCTCGCGGCGCGCGGGCCGTTCACGCTCGATGGCGAGCGCGCGCTGTTCGCGCTGCAGGCATTCGACGTGGTCGTCAGCAAGAACAGCGGCGGTGGCGCGACCGAGGCGAAGCTCGAAGTCGCGCGCGAACGCGGCCTGCCGGTCGTGATGCTGCGGCGTCCGCCACTGCCGCCGGCCGAGCGCGAGTTTGCCGCCGTTGCCGATCTGCTTGACGCATTGCGTACGGTTGGCGCGGTCGGCGCAACAGCTCATTGAATAACGTTTGGAGTCTTGAATGACGGTGTTTTTTATCGGCGCGGGTCCGGGCGACCCGGAGCTGATTACGGTGAAAGGGCAGCGGCTCGTGCGTGCCTGCCCGGTGATTCTCTACGCGGGTTCGCTCGTGCCGGCCGCGGTACTCGAAGGACATCGCGCCGAGCAGGTGGTCAACACCGCGGACCTCGATCTCGACCAGATCGTCGCGCTGCTCGCAGCCGCGCATGCGAAGGGGCAAGACGTCGCGCGCGTGCATTCGGGCGATCCGTCGCTATACGGCGCGATCGGCGAGCAGATTCGCCGTCTGCGCGAACTCGGCATTCCGTACGAGATCGTGCCCGGCGTGACCGCGACGGCCGCCTGCGCGGCCGCGCTCGGCTGCGAACTGACGCTGCCCGATGTTTCGCAGACGCTGATCCTCACACGTTATGCGAGCAAGACGGCGATGCCCGAGGGCGAACAGCTCGCCGATCTCGCCCGGCATCGCGCGACGCTGGCGATTCACCTCGGCGTGCGGCATCTCGCGCGCATCGTCGACGAGTTGCGGCCGCATTACGGCGGCGCCTGTCCGATCGCGGTGATCTATCGCGCCAGCTGGCCCGACGAGGAGAAGATCACCGGCACGCTCGACGATATCGTCGGCAAGGTGGCAGGGACGTCGATCGAACGGACCGCGCTGATTCTGGTCGGCGAGGTGCTGGCCGCCGAGGGCTTCGCGGAGTCGACGTTGTACGCGAAGGGCGCTTGAGCGTGGCGGGCGGCAGGGGGCATGTCGCGTGTGCGTGCAGGGTAGGCGCTAGGTCTGCCTGCATGGGGCCGCTGTTCTCAACGCGTCATCAGCGCTTCGTCAACGCCTCAGCAGCGCCTTCACGGGCGCTCCTGCCTCTCCTTGCGCTCGGCGCCAGGCGGGCGCACCACGCGCCCATGCGAAAGCTTCGTGACCAGATCGATCTGGTCGCGCGCATCCTTGGCGAGCGCGCGGATCGGAGCCTGCGTGGCGTCGTCGGTCTCCTGCGGATGCGTCAGCAGCACCGCTTCACGGTGGAAGATCTGCCGGTTGTCGTCGAGATAGCGCAGTAGCGCCGTGCGCATCGCGGTGCGCGGCGACCGGGGCGGCAGCTTCGCGTGGTCGATCGCCGTGTAGAGGGCGTCCCACTCCGGCAGGATATCGGTGATGAGCCGGTTCGAGGCCACGTCCCGTTCGACCTGCGACGCCATGCGCATGTGCCGCCATGCGTCGAGGTCCGCGAGCGCTTTCAGTTGGGCTGGATGCATGTCGAACAGCACTTTCTCGAACTGCGCATCTTCGAGTCTCGCCGCGCTCATGTGCGTAAGCGGATAGGCGAACGCACCGAGCGCGGCGCCCCCCACCAGCGTCGACGCCAGCAGGCTCGTGCGCGAGCGGCGCTCACGCGCGACGGGTTCGAGCGGCCGCGCAAGCAGCGCGCCGATCAGCATGCCGCCGATCAGGCCGCCGACGTGCGCGGCATTGTCGACGCCGCGATGCACCAGACCGCTATAGAGATTGAAGAGAATGAACACCCACATCGCGCTGCGATTGCGCTCCGCGAGCGTCTTCGGCAACTCCTTGCGATAGCGCAGCACGTAGACCAGCAGCGCGCCGGCCACGCCGAAGATCGCGCCGGACGCCCCCACGGTGCTGAGCGCGGGATGCACGAAGATGCTGAACATGCTGGCGCTGAGCCCGGCGAACAGATAGAGCGCGAGAAAACGCGCGTTGCCGTACAAACGTTCGGTCAGCCGGCCGAGCGCATAGAGCACGAGCATGTTCGACACGAGGTGAGCGAGGCCCGCATGGACGAACAGGGCACTCACCAGACGCCACGGCTCGCCGCTGAGCGTATCGGGCGCGAAGTTCGCGCCCCAGTCGAGCAGTGTGCTCGGATGGGGCTTGAACGGGTCGGCTCCGGCGGCGTACATCGCCATGAAAACGACGAGGTTCAGCACGATCAGCGCGTAGGTGACCCACAGGTGCGGCGTCAGCGCGGCAAGCCGGTAGTTGATCGTGTTGAGCGCGCGCCGCTCGGCCGCGAAGGCGGGCGTCATCTGCGCGGGCAGCAGGCCGACGATCTGCTGCACGTCTTCGAGGCTGCCGGTGGTCAGCGCGACGCGTCGCACGTCGCGCGAGCCCGCGCGCAGATCGAAGCACAACTGCCGCCCGTCGAACTCGATGTCGTAGATTTCGTCGCGGTGAAAGTCGTACTGTTGACGGCCGCTCGCTCGACGCAGCACGACGCGCTCCTGGCGGATCGATAGTTCGCCTTTGATGCGTAATGCATGGCGCAAGGCGGACAACGGATTCCAGCGCAGATGCCAGCTTTTTGGCCGGACTGAATAGCGCAGCTTGAAAGTCGCTGCGCTGTCCCAATCCGCGAAAACGGAAAACGCGGCAGGGGGCATGCCCGAAGCGTGGCCCGACGCTCCAGGATGGGGTTCGACACGATCCATGTGATCGCCTTCTCTCGATGTTTTTCTTGGTATGCCTTTGAGGCGTTGCGCCATTCTGAGTTGGGCGCGTTTTTATTTCAAGTGAGAGAAAGCGCTCAGTCTTCCATCGGCGACAGGACTTCGACCGGCACCGGCTTGTCTCCGCTGAGCCGGATCGTCGGCACGAGCGAGAACAGCGAGACGACGCACAGCCCGATCACGAAGATCGACACGAACGTCAGGTGCAGCGACTGATGCAGCACGAGGCGGATCAGGTCGCTGTCGCCGAGATCGGCCGCGCGGTTCTGCAGCAGTGCCTTCAGCTGGTCCGACGTCACCGTGGCGACGCCTTTCGAATGACTGAGCCCGAAGTTCAGCACCGCGCCGAACAGCGTCGCGCCGAGCGTGCTGCCGAGATTGCGCGAGAACAGATTCGACGCGGTCGCGCTGCCGCGCTCCTCGGGCTTGACGATCTCCTGGATCAGCATGAGCGAACTGACGCTCGACGTGCCCATGCCGAAGCCCATGATGAGCGACGCGACGCCGGCGATGACCGGCGAGGCGCCTGGCGACAGGAACAGCAGCAGTACCGCGCCGAGCGGCACGAACGAACTGCCGCCGATCAGCATGCGCCGCAGCCCGAGCCGGTGGAACGACTTCGCCGCGAAGGTCGCGCCACTCGGCCAGCCGACCATCATCATCGTGAGCGCGAGGCCGGCCACGACCGGCGAGCGGTGCAGCACGCCCTGCACGTACATCGGCAGGAAGGTGGTCGCGCCCATCAGGATCATGCCGGCCAGCACCGTCGCGCTGTTGCAGGCGGCGATCGGCCGGCGGCTCCAGAGCGCGAACGAGATCATCGGCTCGGCCGCGCGGCGCTCCTGCAGCACGAAGCCGACCACGCACACCACGAACACGCCGCCCGCCCAGCCGGCCTGCGTGAGGGCGTTGTCGCCGGCGTAGGTGAGCGCCATCATCAAGGCGGCGATCGCGGCCATGAAGAGTGCGGCGCCGCCGAAGTCGATCGACGGCCGCGCGTGCCGTTCCGATTCGCGCAGGAACGCGATGAAGCCGGCCGCCGCCGCGAGGCCGATCGGCAGGTTGATCCAGAAGATCCACGCCCACGACAGGTTGTGAATGATGAAGCCGCCGACCATCGGGCCGAGCACCGCCGAGATCGCCCATACGCTGGCGAGATAGCCCTGCACCTTGCCGCGTTCGCGCGCCGGGTAGAGGTCGGCGACGACGGTCAGCGCGACCGGCTGGATCGCGCCCGCGCCGACGCCCTGGAGCAGGCGGAACGCGATCATCGAGGGCATCGACCAGGCGAAGCCGGAAAGCGTCGAGCCGACGAGAAAGATCGCGATGCCCGTGAGGAGCACGGGCTTGCGTCCGTAGAGGTCGGCGAGCTTGCCGAAGATCACGGTCATCGCGGTCTGCGTGAGCAGGAACGACGAGAACACCCAGCTATACAGATGCAGATCGCCGAGTTGCGAGACGATCTGCGGCATGGCGGTGGAGACGATGGTCGCCTCGATGGCGACCATCGCCATCGAGGCCATCACGGCGATGATGACGAGATGGCGTGCGGATTGAGGGCTGCGGGACATGAAGGCGTAGTATCGATGTGTGGAGCGCGTCGGGCGGCTCGCCGGGGGCGAGGCGCGACGCATCGGCGCGGCCGCGCAAGGCGGCCGCTGTGGAGTATGCACCTTACGGCGCATGCGTGCCCGGATTCCTCGTGCAGGCAAGCCCGGCCGCGGGTCCGCTCCGTTCGGGCGAGCGGGCGGGAAAAAGCGGGTCAGCGGGTAAGCGGGTCAGGCCGGCCCTGCCGCTTTGGCACGGGCGTTGCGCATTCAACATTCCCTTTCGACACATGGAGGACCATGATGAGGATCGAATTCACTGGACGTCGGGAAGTGATAGCCGCCGCGCGCGTTGCCTTCGAGGCCAAGGTGGACGGCACGGGCGTATGGTGCAGCGTATCGCTGGACGCGCTGAACAGCCACTTCGGCAACGGCGGCCCATCGGCCCACGATCTGGTGGGGACCTTCGAGGCGAACCGCGCACGCATTGAAAATGCCACACGGCGCGTGCTCGAGAAAAATGGCGGGCAGTCGGTGGAGCTCGAGGGCAGCGATTTCAGTTGAGGTGCGCGGGGACTCCCGGGTTCGAATCCGTCGCTCGCGCAACGCCGATTAGCACGGCGGTTCGCGCGAGCGGCGGGAGGCTCCTGTATAGTCGCGGCAGTCAGCAAACAGTCTCTTCGAAACTCTGGAGAATATCTTGCAGGAAATCATCGAAGGTTTGATCCGCTTTCAACGCGAGATCTTTCCGCAACAGAGCGCGCTGTACAAGCGTTTGTCGACGGCACAGAATCCCAGCACGCTGTTCGTGACCTGTTCGGATAGCCGCGTGGTGCCGGAGTTGCTCACGCAAACCGAGCCGGGTTCGCTCTTCGTGATCCGCAACGCGGGCAACATCGTGCCGTCGTACGGCCCGGAGCCGGGCGGCGTGTCGGCCACCGTCGAATATGCGGTGGCCGTGCTCGGCGTGACCGACATCGTGATCTGCGGCCATTCGAACTGCGGCGCGATGACGGCGATCTCGACCTGCACGAACCTCGAACACATGCCGGCGGTCGCGAGCTGGCTGCGTCACGCGGATGCGGCCAAGGCCATCAACGCATCGCGTCACTACTGCTCGGATGCCGAGCGTCTCGAAGCGCTCGTCAAGGACAACGTGATCGCGCAGCTTGGCAATATCCGCACGCATCCGCCGGTAGCGGTCGGGCTCGTCAATAAAACGCTGCGGCTGCATGGCTGGATCTTCAATATCGAAAGCGGCGAGATGCTCGCGCTCGATGGCAAGACCGGCGAATTTTTACCGCTTGCGGAGAATCCGGAAATCTATGCCGTTTAATGCGGCTTTGGGAATCGGGCATATCTAGCGCGTATTCAGGCGGCATTAACGCAAAGGCCGCAGGCCCGAAAAAAGCCATAACGCAGCAGACGTAAAAAGCGCGGCGCACTGAGGTTCAGTGCGCCGCGTTTGCTTTTCATCGTTGTGCATCGTGTATCAGGACAACACACATTCGAATTGCCGCCGGTTTATCCATTGAGCGCTCGCCCGATTCGGACACACGCTCTGCCTGATCCGCCGATTCATCGCACGCCCTGCGCGCAATGAGAACCGACTGCCTATGCTGCGTTCTCATTCATCTGTGCATTGAGCGGCCGCATGGCGGTCGCGATGGCGGTGATGGCGGCATCCATCGGATCGATCGCTGCCCACTTCCGGTTGAATCCCGGGGCGCCCGTACGCATCGACGCGCGTTTGCGCGCGTGTGCGTATCGCGCTCGCCCCGGCACGTCGATCTGCTGGAAGGGGAATCCGTCTTGTATCGCGAACCGAGAATGGCAGTGCTGACGGGGCTCGTCGTCGGCGTGGTGGCGATCGGCCTGTATGTGCTGCAGTTCGAAAACAACTGGCTGCCGAACGACGAACTGGTGCTCAGGAGCGACGGCGAGCGCAGCGAACTCACGGGCCCAACGGTGGCGATGGGGCGTGTCGAGCGGAGTGGCGACAATGCGCTGACGAACCCATGGGCGGCGCACAATAACTCGCGTCGCAGCGATGCGACCAGGGCAAGAGCGACGGCGCCAGCGCGAGCGGACACGCCGCCGGACGCGACGTTTGCATCGACGGAGCCGCGCAACGATCCGCCGCTCAGCGTGCCGCAAGCACCGCCGCGGCAACAACGGCCATTGCAGGCGAACAACATGCGACAGCCTGCGCTCAGATCCGCTCGCCCCTCATCGCACGAGGCGGCAAAAAACAGCCATCCGCACGAGTCGCACGCGTCGCGCGAGCGCCGGCTTGCACGTCGCGAGCCGGCCAGAAAGGCGCCAGGCGTGGCCAGGCCGACGCGACTCGCGGCAAACGCCGCGACGACTTCACGCGGCCATCATGCACGGCCTGCCGGCACGCGAAGCAAACCGTCGGTGCCCGTGCACGAGCGGTCCACAACGAGGGCCGTGAAAAAAACATCGCCAACAACTTCCGCGCGGCCGCATCGACGGCTTGCGCCAGCTAGCGGGCCCACAGCGTCGATATCCGGCACCGCACCGGCCGCGCCAGCCGCGAGCAACGGCCCGGCACCGTCCGCCGACGCCTCGCCGCAAGCCAGCGACGACGGCCGCAAAACACGCGCCCAGGTCCTGGCCGAACTCGTCCGGGCGCGCGAGGACGGCAGCCTGCCGGCCTTCGGCAATCCGAGTCCGGTCGGACCCGGCGGCACGCCGTCTTCCGCCGTCGCGCGGCGGCCCTGAACCACTCAGCGCAGCGATGCCGCGAGCCGCGCGAACGTGGTGTCGTCGGTGCGATCGAAGGCGAGCGGCGTGACCGACACGCGGCCCGCCGCGACCACCGCCGTTTCGCTGTCGGCATCGTTCGCGCGCGTGCCGCGCTGAAAGCGCAGCCAGTGATACGCCATGCCGCGCGGGTCGACCTGCGGCAGCACGTCGATGTCTTCGACGAGGCCGACGCCTTGCCGCGTCGGCGTGAGCGGGCCGGCGTCGGCCGCATCGACGTCGGGGAAGTTGATGTTCAGGCAGGTCGGCGCCGCCTGCTCGATCGCGAGCAACTGGCGGATCACGCCGGGCGCGAGCGTGCGTGCCGTGTCCCAGCGCACGAGCTCGCGATCTCGAAAAGCCTGGCTCAGCGCGAACGAAGGCAGCCCGAGCAGCAGGCCGGTCATCGCCGCACCGACCGTGCCCGAGAACATCGTCTCGACACCGAGATTGGCGCCGCGATTGACGCCCGACAGCACGAGCGTGGGCGGCGCCTCGCGCATCAGATGACGCACGCCCATCACGACGCAGTCGCCGGGCGTGCCGGTCACGCCGAAGCGGCGCTCGCCCTGGCGGCTCACGCGCAGCGGCGAATGCAGGCTGATCGAATGCGAGGTGCCGCTCTGATCGTGCTCGGGCGCGACCACCCAGACTTCGTGCGCGAGTTCGGCGGCCACGGCTTCGAGCACGGCGAGGCCGGGCGCGTCGATGCCGTCGTCGTTGGTCAGCAGCACACGCGGCACTTTGGATTCGTCAGCGGACATCGCATCAATCTCCTCTCGATCGGTGGGTGAACCGGCCCGGATTCGCGGCGGATTCATGCGGGCAGGGACGTTCATTATCCGGCCTTCGCCCGGCGAACGATCCCGGCACTTCGCGACATTTCGCGACATTTCGATAAAAACCTTGACGCCGTTCGCCTGGCGCCTATAGTTCACCACATGGTGAAGTATCCATCCAGCCAACTCGATCGTACGTTTGCCGCGCTCGTCGACCCGACGCGGCGGGCCATCCTCGTGCGTCTCGAACGCGAGCCCGGCCTGTCGGTCACGGAGATCGCGCGTCCGCTGCCGCTGAAGCTGCCGGCCGTGATGAAGCATCTCGACGTGCTCGGCGAGGCCGGTCTGATTTCTCGCACGAAGCGCGGACGAACCGTGTCGGTCGAACTCGTTGCCGGTCCGATGGAAGAGGCCATGGCGTGGCTTCGGCGCTATGAGCGTTTCTGGTCCGCGAGTCTCGACCGGCTGGCCGATTTTGTCGAAGGGGAATCCGAATGACCACGCAGCCCACGCAGAAGCCGAGCCTCACGATCGTGCGGCGCCTGAAGGTTCCGCCCGCGAAGGTGTACGCGGCATGGACGCGTCCCGAACTAATGGCGCGCTGGTGGGGACCGGATGGCGGCCCGGTGCTGAGCGCCGAAGCCGATCCGCGCGTGGGCGGGCGCTTTCGCGTCGTGTTCCAGACGCTGGATGGCGAAACGCACGATTGCAGCGGGGAATATCGCGAGGTCGAGCCCGATCGCAAGCTGGTCTTTACGTGGCAGTGGGTCACGATGCCCGAGCGGCGCTCGCTCGTGACGATCGTGCTGCGCGCGATCGACGAGGGCACGGAACTCCACTTCACGCATGCGCAGTTCTTCGACGAAGCCGCGCGCGACGATCACCGGACCGGCTGGAGCGGTTCGTTCGACAAGCTCGAACGCTTCCTGGAGGCACAGGCTGGCGAAGCTCGCTGCAGCGGAACATGAATGCGTGTACGGTAACGCCACTTCGACATCTTCTTAACTCAACCCGAGACCGGATATGAAGCTTTACTACGCTGAAACTCCCGCTCCGCGCAAAGTCTGCGCTGTGGCACGCTACCTCGATTTGCCGATTGACTACGTGTTCGTCGACTTGCTCAAAGGCGAGCAAACGAAGCCGGAGTATCTCGCGATCAATCCGAACGGCAAGGTGCCGGTGCTCGTCGAAGGCGAACGCAAGCTCTGGGAAGCCGACGCGATCGCCTGCTATTTCGCGCAACGCACGGACTCGGGGCTCTGGCCGCGAGACCCGCAGCAGCAGATCGAGGTCGTGCGCTGGATGAGCTGGAATAGCCAGCATCTGTTTCGTCAGGCGGGCGCGCTTTACTACGAATACCTGGTCAAGGCGTGGGTCGGCATCGGCGCACCCGATGAAGCGAAAGTCGCCGAGGCGCAGGGCTTGTTCCGCAAGAACGCCGCCGTGCTCGAGCAACACCTGAAGGGCCGCAAGTGGCTGCTCGGCAATGACCTGTCGGTCGCGGATTTTCTGGTTGGCGCGATGTTGCCGTATGCGCCGAGGGCGGCGATACCGCTCAATGAATTCTCCGAAGTACAGCGCTGGCACGATCAGCTGAACGCTTTCGACGCGTGGCGCAAGCCGTTTCCCGAACGCGCCGGACAGGCCGCCTGGCAAGCGTGAGTCGCGCTTGCGCGCTTCATGATTGCACGCTTCACACGCGGCGGCGGAAGTCGCCGCCATCGACACGACGACATTGAGCACGGCCGGCGGGAATAAAACCCACGCAGCGCCAGTCATGCCTCACGAACCGGGCCGCAGTGGCCGCGGGACACTCCCGCAGCTTCTGCGGCGAATCTTCTTCGTGAGGTCATCATGTCGTCACATCATCCGTTCGATCCGGCGCGTCGCGGCGCGCTCAAATGTCTTGCATTCGGTGGACTCGGCAGCGTGTTCATGCTGTCGGGCGGCGTGCTCGCGCCGGTCGAACTCGCGCTCGCCGCCGATGCAAAAACCGCGTCGGCATCGACGGGCGTGCCGCTTTTCCTGCAGATCAGCGACACGCATATCGGCTTCAACAAGGAAGCGAATCCCGACGTTGCCGGCACGCTGAAACAGACGATCGACTTCGTCAACGCGATGCCGTCCAGACCGCCGCTCGCAATCCACACGGGCGACATCACGCATCTGTCCAAGGCGTCCGAATTCGATCTCGCGGCGCAACTGCTGGCGGACCTGAAAATCACCGAACTGCACACGGTGCCCGGCGAGCACGACGTGACCGATGGCCCCGGCACCGAATACTTCAACCGCTTCGGCAAGGCCTCCGATAACCGCGGCTATTACAGCTTCGATCATCAGGGCGTGCATTTCGTCGGCCTCGTCAACGTGATGCATTTCAAGCCGAACGGCCTAGGCGGTCTCGGCGACGAACAGCTCGCGTGGCTCGAAAACGATCTGAAGGGACGCTCGTCGAGCACGCCGGTCGTCGTGTTCGCGCATATGCCGATGTGGACGATCTACGAACCGTGGGGCTGGGGCACCGGCGACGCGGGGCAGGCCATGAGCTACCTGAAGCGCTTCGGTTCGGTGACGGTGCTCAACGGCCATATCCATCAGATCGTGTCGAAGGTCGAGGGCAACGTCACGTTCCATACCGCGCGCTCGACTGCCTATCCGCAGCCGACCGCCGGCCATGGCGACGGCCCGGGGCCGCTGAAAGTCGCGAGCGATCAGTTGCCGAAGATGCTCGGCGTGACGAGCGTCAGCATCGCGCGGCATCCGCTCAAAGCGACGCTCAACGACGCGACGCTGGCATGAACGGCACGGCGAAGCCCGCATTTTTTCGCGCCCTGAGGAGATCGATCATGCAAACCCGTATCGTGGTCCGTGTATTTTTCAACCTGCTCGGCAGCGTTCTGATTCTCGCGATGTCGGCGGGATCGGGCGAGGCGCAAACGCCGATGCAGGGGCACATGCAGACGCAGACGCAAAGCCCCAATGCCGCCGTCATCAGGAACTTCATGTTCATGCCGATGGCAATGACCGTCAAAGCCGGCTCGACGGTGACGTGGAAGAACCTCGACGGCGAGCCGCACACGGTCGTCAACGATGCCGGCATGTTCCGCTCGGCCGCGCTCGATCAGAACGACACGTATCAGTTCAGGTTCGATAAACCCGGTATCTACAAGATATTTTGCGGCATCCATCCGAACATGAAGCAGACGATCACGGTGCAGTAAGCCGCATGGCGAACTGTATGCCACTCATGCGGTGTGCAGCTCGCTCAGGCGGCACAGCAGAATTCCGTAGCCGGTCAGATGCCCGAGATACACGCTCGTAAACACGCTGGACGCGGGCAGGTCCTCGCTCAATTGACGCAGGTCTTCCATGTGCAGCGGCGGCGCGGCGAGCGGCGCACGTTCGACGCGCAGGTCCGCCGCCTCGGCCAGTTGCCGGTGCACGGCGACGAGCTGGCCGAGGCGCGCGAGAAACGCCTCGCGCCATGCCGCATCGAGCGCGGCGAACGGGGCATGGAACGTGTCCATGGTCTCGAGAAAATTGACGAGCGTATCGAAGGTCTCCTGATAGCACGCGAATACCGGCAGCCGCACCTTGTTGCGCTTCAGATGCGGCGACACCCAGGCCTGTTCGAGATCGGTTTTCAGCAACTGATGCGCCTGCTTGAGGTTCGTGCTCAGCGCGCGCAGCTTCGCCGCGGCCGGCTTGATCTGAGATTTTTCGAGCGTGCCGGCCGCGAGCTGCTCGACGATGCCGGTCGCCTGCTCGTTGCCGTCGTTGACGAGCGTATTCGCCCAGTAGCCGTGATCGGGCGGAAACGCGATCTGCTGGATGATGAAGCCGAGGAACATGCCGAGCACGACGCCGATCAGGCGCTGTTCGAGCAGCGGAATATGTTCGCCGGTATAGAGCACGAGCGTGATCGGCACCGTGATGCTGGTCATCTGGAACAGCGACGGCCGCAGCGCCACGATGCCGAAGATCACGACCGGCAGCAGCGCCGCGCCGAGCCATAGATGTGGCGCGGTGAGCCAGATCAGCAGCGTGCCGATCGGCATCGCCACCACGTTGGAAAACACGCGCTTGTAGAAATAGCTTCGGGCAGCCGAAATCGAGCTGCCGAGCGCCAGCGTCAGCATCGTCGAACCGGCGAGCGGCACGGCCGCATCGGGATAGCCGAGCAGATAGGGGATGCCGAAGCCGATCCACAGCCCGAGCGTGAGCTTCGCGTACTTGGCGGTTTCGGACAGCGAAAAGCGCGCGAAGGCGCGGCGAAAAGGCGTCAGAGGTTTGTGCTGATACACGTTGGACATGATTGGCATGCTGAGCGATGACGTTATGCGTTTCGCAACCCGCGTTCGCGAAACGCGTGAACGAGAACTTACCATTACACGCGGACTATTTCGGGAATCCGGTGCCGCGGCAAGTTCGGTGGAGGCCTCGCGCCGCATGTGGCGCGTGTCTCGGTAAAAGCCCGTTTCAAGCGGTGGCCTTGCATCGTGCGCTGTCCACGGGGCAGGCGTGGTTGTTGCATCGGTGACAGCCACCGCTCTGGCGTGTTTCGCGGAACCCTTGTCGCATCTGGCGTAGCGGCCGGGGGCGGCGACGCGCCTACCTGCCGCGTTGCAGCTTTTACCTGCCTTGTTGCCGTTTGGTATGGCGATAGGTGGCCTGATTTTCAAACGCGATTGAGGCTCGACAAGGACGCGGCAAAAGCGCAACGTCAACCTGTTGTGGCCCACAGGCGAGAGGACTACATTCATCGAACAGTGCGTGCAACGGCGGCGCGCAAGCGCGGCTCGCGGCCACTGGTCAGCCCGAAGTGGCACGTACCCGGAGCGTATTGCAATGGCTACCGATCACGATCCTATTCGCGTGCGTGATTCCGCAACCGACGACCCACATAGCGACTTCGACCTCGACGGTTCGTACCGGACGGATGTTGTGCCGCGGCGTTTCAGCCGCCTCGCGCTCTGCGTCGCGGCGGCAGTCGCGCTGACTTTCGGCGTGTTGGGCACCATCGCCTATGGCGTCTGGTTCGATCAGGACCAGCAGGTGTATGCGCAGGCCATCGCCGGGGCGCGTGCGGCGCTCGGTTCGCCGAAGCCGGGCGGGGCTGCTGCGACAGCGACGGTGAGCGTCGCGCATGAAGCCGAGGCGTCTCGCGCGCAACCGGCCGCGTCCGTTGATACGCGCGAAGCCGCCAACGAGCATGGCAACGATCCGGGCGGGTGGTCGGGGCAGATCAGGCAGAGTCCTCCGCCTGTTGCGGGGGCTGCCCCTGCGGTGCAGTTGGCAGGCACGTTGTCCGATTCCGTAGCTGATGCATCGGCTGATCCGCCCGTTGCTACGGCTACCTCTGCTGCTCCATCCACGCCCCTTCGCGCCGCGAAGGCCGCCGATTCCACGGCGCAGCCCGCGTCCGGCCGTGCGTCGAAAGAAACGCGACTCGCGCAGCAGGGAAGGCATGCGTCGTCGAACGCGAAGCACAAGGACGGCCTGTTTGCGCGCGTGGGCAGTTTCTTGCGACGCGTAAGTTATCGTCAACATGGCAACGGACGACAACAAGACATTTACTCGCATCCTTGAGTGGGTTGCCGCCGTGCGAGCCGGCCCGCGCGGCGCCGTTCGCACGCGGATAGGGATGCGCCGCTGGCGGCCCGGACCGGCGAGCGTCGCCGTGGCCGCGCTGCTGTGTCTGCTGTTCGGCGTGCTGTATCTCGCGACGCAGATCCGCACGGTCTTCTCCGATCAATTCAAGCAGGAGTACGCGGGCCTCGTGCTCGAAGCGACCGAGCACGCCGACAGCGCGCGCGAACAACTGGCCGTGTGGCAGCGCATGTCCGGTGTGAGCCGCGACGCCGCCTACCAGCAAGGCTATCGCGCGGCGCGTGGCGAATTCGCGCGGCGTCTTGCCTCGCTGGCGGCGCTCGTCGACGCGAGCCCGTCGCCGGCACCGCCGCTTCCGTCCACGCTCGCGGCGGATGCGCCGCCCGAAACTACGGTGGCGCAGCTCGGCGACGTGTATGCGTTCTGGCACGCGCAACGCGAGGCGTCGAGCGCCGACGTGCGGCTACGCGCGACGCACGTCTCGCGCACGCTGATCGTGCTCGCCACGCTGCTGTTCTGCATGCTGATTACCGCGCTCGGCATGTATGCGAAGCGCAACCGGCAACTCGCAGGGCAATCGCACGAGTTCGAGCATGCGTCGCTGCATGATCCGCTGACGGGCTTGCCGAACCGCCGCATGCTGCTTACCGCGCTCGACGATGCCGCTGACGGCGCGCGGACCGCGATCGCAGAGCGGCGGGTCGCGCTGCTCTATATCGATCTCGACGGCTTCAAACAGGTCAACGACTCGTTCGGGCATCGCACCGGCGACGCATTCCTCGTCGACGTGTCGGCGCGGTTCCGCGCATCGGTGCGCAAGAGCGACCTTGTCGCACGGATCGGCGGCGACGAGTTCGCGGTGCTGGTGCGCGAGTTCGTGAACGAAACGCAACTGGTCGAGATCGCGCGCCGGCTGATCGCCTGCGTGGTCCGCGCCGACGAGGAAATGGGTGTCGGCCCCGTGCGCGCGAGCATCGGCATCGCGAGCTTTCCCGACGACGTCGACGATCCGCGCCACCTGGTCGCCGCAGCCGATGCCGCGATGTATCGGGTCAAGCGCGACGGCAAGGACGGTTATGCGTTCGCGGCGCCGACGGGGGTGGTGGAGCGGGAGGGGTGAGGGATTCGATAAAGTTCAATGGATTAGCTACGGCGTTTAGCCCGTTTTGATCGAATAGAGATCGCGCAGAAATTCATTTTGTTGACTTCTAAGCACATAGCGGCAGCGTGCTGCCATAACATCATATAGTTCTATATGGTTGCGTTGCGCCCGTTCCTTTGGTGACGGATATTCAATCTTAATCGCCAGATCGCAAGCCTTTGCGGCGTCATTCTGTATCCGCATATAACGGATCAATTCGGCCTTGTTCATGCTAAACACACGTCACCGCTCCTCGTTCATCCACCCCATCAACTTCTCGCGCGCATTCAGCTCAATGAACGACGGCCGCGCGCGCATCCCGCGGATATAGCTCGCGAGATGCGGCCAGTCCGTCGCCGGCCGCGGCATGTTGCGCGTCCAGCGCATCAGCACGACCGCGAGCAGGTCGGCGGTGCTGAGCCTGTCGCCGGTTAAATACGCGTGTTCCGCTCCGCCGAAGTGCGTATCGAGCCGTTCGCAAGCCTCCTCGATGCGGCGCCGCGCGAGCGCGCGCACCGCGTCGGCACCGCCGGCGTCGCCGTCCTTGTCGGCGTAGAACCAGTCGCGCATCGCGGGCAGCAGCGTGTTCGCGAGGTAGATCATCCACTCGATCCATGCGGCGCGTTGCGTCGAGCCCACCGCCGGCGCGAGCGCGGCGTCGGGGTGCCGCTCGGCGAGCAGCATCAGCAACGCAGCCGATTCATGGCGCGGCGTGCCGTCGACGATCAGTGTCGGCACCCGCCCGGCGGGATTGAGGCGCAGATAGTCCGGATCATGCTGCTGGCCCGCGCCGAAATCGACGAGGCGCGTCTCGAACGGCACGCCCAGTTCGATCAGCATCCAGTGCACGGCCATGCTGGCCGTGCCGGGCGAATAGTAGAGAACGTAGGACATGTCAATGCGCCGACGCGTGCGTCTGCTCGGCGCCGCGCGGCTGCGTCATCGCGCTCACGATCACGAACACGATCACGTTGACCACCAGCGCGAGGATGCCGATGTTGACGTCCTTCAGCGCATCGGGCAGGAACGGCATCAACTGGCCGACGCTCCAGTGCAGCAGCGTGGTCAGCGTGACCACCGCGACGCCGGCCACGATGCCGCAGAACGCGCCTTGCCTGGTCGCGCGGTTGTGCGGCCGCAGGCTGCAGATCATGGCCGGGAACAGCTGCGTGACGAAGTTGTAGCCCATCAGCAGCAGCGCGACGATCGTCGCGCCGCCGTGCAGCGTGAAGCCGACCGCGACGAGCGCCACGATCGGCACGAGCACGCGGGCAATCGTGGCGACGGTCGCATCCGATGCGCCGCGGTTCAGCATGCCGCGATAGACGTCGTTGGCGAGCAGCGTCGAGGCCGAGGTCAGGATCATCGAGCCCGGCACGAGCGCAGTCAGAATGCCGGCCGCGCCGATCACGCCGACGAACCACGGGTCGAACGTTTGCAGCGAGAGGCGGAACAGCGACAGGTCGATGTCGGCGCCGGTCAGGCCCGGCACGCGCAGCGTCGCCGCGAAGCCGACGAAGAACACGAACAGCAGGATCAGCTGATAGAGCGGCAGCACTGCTGCATTGCGGCGAAAGATGCGCTCGTCCTTCGCCGTGTAGATCGAGCCGAACGTGTGCGGCCACATGAAGAAGCCGAGCGCGGCCAGCAGCACGGTCGACTGGAACCACACCACGCTCGAGCCGCGCGCCGGGAACGACAGGAAGCCGGGGCGGGCGGCGTCGATCGCGCGGAACATGTCGGAGAAGCCGCCGTAGTAGTGCAGCGGCAGATAGATGCCGAGGAACAGCACGATCGCCAGAATCAGCAGGTCTTTGGCGACCGAGTTCCACGCGGAGCCGCGTACGCCCGACACGGTCACGTAGGCCGTGACCACGCAGGCGCCGATCCAGACCGCCGCCGTCGACGAAATCGCGCCGTACGAAACCGTCGCGACGATGATGCCGAGCCCCTTCAGCTGCAGCACGAGGTACGGAATCAGCGCGGCCACGCCGACCAGCGCGACGAGCGTGCCGAGCGCCGGGCTGTCGTATTTGCACGTGAAGAAGTGCGGCTGCGAGACGAGACGGTGGATCTTCGCGTAGCGCCAGATCGGCGGCAGCACCCAGTACGAGATGATGTAGGCGAGCGTGCCGTAGGCGAGGATGTAGTAGACCGGCGCGCCTTTGCCATAGGCGAAGCCGCTGCCGCCGAGGAACGTGAAGGTCGTGTAGATTTCGCCGGCCATCAGCAGGAACACGAACGCGGTGCCGAAGCTGCGGCCGCCCACGCTCCACTGCTCGAGGCTCATGTCGTGGCCGCGCCGCGCGCATACCCCGAGGAACAGCGCGCCGAGCGTGACGGCCGCGATGATGACGAGTGCACTCATGGGCGAACCTCCTCGGCGTCGGCGGCAAGCTGGCGGTTGGACGGATCGAGGCGGTAGACGATCGCCATGATGATCGCACTCAACACCACCCACATGACGATCCAGGCCAGCACGAACGGCATGCCGAGCACGAGCGGCTCGACACGATTGACAAACGCAACGCCGACCAGGATGCCGATGAACGGCAACGCGGCAAGTACACGAAGCAGCATGTGGGCAACTCCTCGAACGAAGGGGTAGATGTCGTTGAAAGTACGGCTGCGTTGACGACTTTATGCCTGATACTTTGGTCCCGTAAAGGGCTTCAAAATAAATGTCAGTTTTCCGAAAGTTGCGGATGCATCTTTCCGGTGCGATTGCTGCACCGCAAGGCGGAGCGCGGCCCGGCGCGCCGCTCGCGAGCGGGACTCGCCGTGCGCTGTCGCGGGGCACGGGGCGCGCGGTTTTTTGCGGCCTGGCTGGCGCGGCGCGATATCATCTGCCAGCAATGCAGCATGGTCCGGGCCGCGGTTCGTCGCAGCAGTTCGTGGGGTCCGCGCCCCGGGTTCATCAACAGGGCACGGCGTCTGTCGACGCGGCCCGCTACGGACACACATATGGTCGAAAGCCTGATCTCCGACATTCTGTTTGGCTTTACCGGCTTGATCAGCATCATCAATCCGATCGGCGGCGCTTTTGTTTTTCTCGACCGGACCGCCTCGCTGACCACCGAGGAGCGCAGCGTGCTCGCCCGCAAGATCGCGATCAACGCGAGCGTCGTGCTGCTGGTGGCGTTTTTCATCGGTACGCCGATCCTGCATTTCTTCGGCATTTCGATGGAGGCGCTGCGCATCGGCGGCGGCCTCGCGCTCGCGGTGGGCGGCTGGCAGATGCTCAATGCGCCGGACACGCAGCCGGCCGAGCAGACCGGCGTGAAGCGCGTCGATGCGGAGAATGCGATGTCGCGCGCCTTCTTCCCGCTGACCGTGCCGCTCACCACCGGGCCCGGCTCGATCGCGACGGCCATCGCACTGACAGCGAACCGCACGCACAAGCTCTCGGCGTTCGTGATGTCGGGCATCGCCTCGGTGGCGATTTCGCTCGCGGTGGCCGTGACCGTCTATCTGGTCTATAGCCGCGCGGTGGTGTTCGCGCGCTACCTCGGCGTGGAAGGCACGAAGGTCGCGTTGAGAGTGTCGGCGTTCCTGCTGCTGTGCATCGGCGTGCAGATCATCCTGACCGGCGTGTCCGAATTCCTGATTCCGATCGCGACGATGCCGCCGGTGGCGAGATGAAAAGCGCGAACACGTTTATTACGTTGCCTATACCGCGCGCAGTCAAGCTTCACGGCAGGCTTTGATGAAGGTTGCGAGCGTTGCGCGATGCAGGTACGAAATCGAGACTGGATTCGGGGCGGCCAAAGGCGAGTAAGGCCTTGACCGGCATGAGGTGTGTGACTTGGCCCCTGATTAACTTTCAGCGCTATTTATACCTATAACGCCGGTGCCGCAAATTCGGGCACCGGCAATGTTCGCTAACAGGTCCGGTTTACCTGTGCTCGGTATTCGCGGTTTCCGCCGCCTGCTTGAGTTCCTCATTGGCCTGGACGAGCAGATCGCGAGCCCTTTGGGCGTGCCCGCCGAGGTCCCATTCGTTCGCTCTTTGAGCATCGTCGATCCGCCTGTTGGCCTGGTCAACGAGATGCTGGGCGGCACGCAGGTTGGGATGCCTGTCGCCGACGTTGTGCGGCGGGGTCTGCGCGTAGGCAGCGGCACAGCACAAGACAGCGTTTGCAAGAATGGCGTTCGAGATAAAGCGCTTCATGGTTTTCTCCTGTGATGGAACAAATTCATATGCCAGGTATTTTTGCCGGCGAGCATACGTTCACACGAAATTTTTACTATTCTGTAATCGCCAGTGATATTAATTAACTACATTCCATCCTCGCCACATCATTCTTTTCTGTCAAGGAAAAGATAATTCATGTTTTTATAATTCCAGTTTTGATTAAAGAAAATATTTTTAAATCCAGTCGCTGATTTTTTGTAATTTCAAGGTCCATCTACCCGGCCATGACGACCTTCGCGCTGGCGCTATTCAGCGTGCCGACCTCGGAAGCCTTCAGCCCGTTGCGCACGGATTCGTGCAAACCGTCGTCAGTGAAGATTGCGGATTTCGCTTGATCGGCCAGATCGCCGATTCGGCGCGTTCATGGAGTCGGTTTGTGCGACGAAGGCCCAACTCGCCGCACTGGCAAACTAGCGTGTGAGCAGCATCGAGCCAAGCACCGAGAACGCCGTCGCGGGCAGTTCGGCGAGCCGGCTGATGACGACGTTACGCGGATAGAAATCTTCGACCGCATCGGTCAGCACGCCGATGCCGACCAGTTCGATGCCGCGCTTGCCGATCGCCGCGACGCGTTCGCGCAGATCGCTGCGCAAGACCTGCGGATCGCCGTCGCCGGTCGACGGGTAGCCGTCGGAGAACACCATCAGGATGCGGCGCGCGGCCGGGTGATCGGCGAGCCGCGTCGCGGCCCATGCGAGCGCCTCGCCGTCCGGGTTCTCGTGCCCGCAGTCGATTTCGGCGAGGCCGCTCAGATCGGTCGCGCCGAAGTGCTTGTAGACCTTCAGATCGAGCCGCTCGACGAAGCGGTTATAGCGCCGCAAATCGGCGCCGGCCGCGAGCTGGCGCTCGTAGAGCTGCTTCATCGGCGCCGATTCGAGCGAGCAGTAGCCGAGCACTTCGCAATCGAACGACAACTGCGTGAGCGCATCGCATAGGGCGCTCGCGCAGAGGCGCGCAAGTTCGATCTTGCGGCCGGCCATCGAACCGCTGCGGTCGATCAGCAAGGTCACCGCGACGTCGCGCCCCTTGGCCGCGCGCTGCGTGCGAAACGGCGTGCGATAACCGGGCGACGTCGCGAGCTTCGCGAGCGCCATGCGGTCGATCTCGCCGCGCTCCTGTTCGCGGCGCCAGCGGATGCGCTCGTCGGCGGACAGCGCGCGCTCGAGCTTGTCCTTGAGCGGCGCAGTGTCGGCACGCGCCTGGGCGCGCAGCGCGCGCCATGCCGCGCTGTCGCCCTGGCCGGTCACGTCGGCGATCACGTCGAATTCGGTGGCGAGCGGAAGCGACAGCAGCATGCGTGCGGCGCCCGCCGAGGTCGCGCTTGTCGCGGCTTCGGTGCGCGTGGCGAGCGCCTGCGCATCGGCGGGCGACTGGCCCATGCCGACCGCGTCGTCGGCCTGCGCGCCGCCGCCGCGCTCCGCCGGCGGCGTGGCGGCGGCGTGATCGGGCCGCAGATCATCGTCCTCGCTGAACGGTGCCGACGAAGCGGGCACGGTATCGGTGTCGATGTCTTCGATGGGATCGGCCGTGAACATCATGCTGTTCGCCTCGCCGGCCGACAATGCCCGCACGCGCGCGACGAGATCGTGCGCGACCGCGATGCTGCGCGCGGTCGAACCGCTCGCGCGGGCTTCGTGCAGCAAATCCTGCGACGCGTGCAATGCCGCCAGCAGCGAATGAACCGCCTCGGTACGGGTCGGCGCTTCGTCCCACAATGTGCGCTCGACGAGCCACGCGAGCCGATCGCGCCAATGCAGCTTCGGCCAGCGTTGCCGCACACGTTCGGCCGTATGCGCGCGCAATGCGCCGATGAACCAGCGCGCGCCCGGATATTCGTCGAGCAGTTGCGCGCAGACGCGACGATCGTCGATCACCTGCGCGAGCTTTGCCGTGATGCCTTGCGGCAGCGCATCGAGTTGCGCGAGCGACGCATGTTTGGCGCGCGCGACGAGCAGATCGAGATAGCCGATCAATACATCGCGCTCGACACCGCCATCGCGTTCGTAATCGGGAATCACGATGCGGCCGGGTTCGACGCGCGGCCCATCGGGACTGAACACGACGGTCACGCCGTATTGCCCGGTCAGCACGCGCGCGACCTTGCCGAGCGTCGATTCGAATGCGAAGCCCTGTGCGTTGCGCGAGGTGGGGGCGGGGTGCCGTGCGTTCATCCGTGCCGTTCTTCCGTATCGCTTCCGCTCCCGGCGCTCAAACAGCCGGCGCGATGTGATGACGGACGATGCCGCGAATCAGCGCGGCATCCTCGGGCGTTACCTTCGCGTAAATGGCCGGACCCGCCGCGCGCTCCGGATCGCCGGTGCGCAGCATCAGTTCGGCCCAGTCGAGCAGCCGGCGCGTCGAGAAGGCGCTCGACAGGTCTTCGCGCGCGAACGCGGCGCGGCAGTCGGCGGCGATCGCGGCAAGCGTGACGGCGAGCGCGCGCGTCATATACGGCGCGAGCGTGCGCAGCAGCACGTCGGTTTCCTCGGCCGGCGTCAGATAGTCGAGCAGGTAGACGCGCCAGCGATCGAGAAAGGCCTCGTTCATCAGATTCGCGCCCTGGTACAGATGGCGGAACTGGCTCATCGCGCCGACCGCGTTCGCGGTCGCGAAGAGGCGGAACGCCGGATGCGGGGCGACGATCTCGTTGCCTTTCTCCTTCAGCACGAGACGGCCTTGCGGTTCGAGCACGGCGGTCAGCGCGGCGAGAATCGACGGTTCGGCGAAGTCGATTTCATCGACGATCAGCCACAGGCCCTCGCGCATCGCCGTGGGCAGCACGCCGTCGACCCACAGGGTCTCGCCGCCCTTGACGGTCCAGAAGCCGACGAAATCGCCGACCGTCGTCTGTCCGTTCATGTTCGAGCGCAGCACGCCGTGCCGCGCCCGCGCGGCAACCTGTTCGATGAGGCTCGTCTTGCCCGCGCCCGTGTGGCCGATCAGCATCACGCGGCGGTTCTCGACGATGTCGGCCACGATGTCGTTAAAGCGCGCCGAAAACAGATAGGCGGGATTCATGCGCGGCACGAGCGGGTGGGGCATGCCGCAAGGGACGTCGACGTCGCCGATGCGCACGGTGCCGTGCGCTTCGGCCTGCGTTGCTGCGTCGGCTTCCCCGGACCCGCGCGACTGCTCCGCCAGCCTCTTCGCGCTGGCCCGCTGCAACTCCGGCATGAAGGCGACGCGCGCCCGCGCATCGGGATCGTTGCCGGCCGCGCCGCTGTCGATCGCAAAACCCTCGCGGCGCCACTTCTTCTGCTTGGCCCGCAGATTTTCCGCATCGACGACGAGATCGATATCGACCCCGCCCGCGCCGTTCCCGTCGTCGACACCGTGTTCGAGGCGATAGGTCTCGGGCCGGTCGGCCACGCTCACGCGCCACCATTCGGCGCCGGTCTGCGTCGCGCGCCGATAGAGGCCGAGGTTTTCGTCCTTGTTTCCGTCTTCGCTTTCAGGCAGGTCGGGCATGCTCATGGCAAAAAAATGTCGAATGACAAACGATGTTTTGATTTGGCTCGGGCCGGTTTGCCGACTATCTTATCTTGGGCGGCTTTCGAACGCCTGCGTGTCGCGAATCCGTCCGGTTCTTCCGCTTTCAATACCCAGGCTTTCCGCCGCGAGAGTGCGCCCGTCGTTGAGTGCGCGTATGCATGTGCGTGTATGAGCGAGCCGAGCTGCGAGGAACGGGTATTGCTTGCCTTCGTCGCGCGCGAGATCGCGATCTCGCGAAGTGCGTACGCGGCAGTGGATATCGCCGCAACGGGGCCGCATGGATGGGAAACCCAGGACGAGGCATGCACATGGCAAGACACAAGGCCGACGTGGCTGACGACGACTTCGAGATTTACGCCAGCTATCATGGAACCGGCGACGGACGTTACATAGGTGGATTGAAGGTCGTCAGAAAGGCTGACCGGAAAGTGCTGTTTCCATTCGACGGCGCGCCGCAGATCGGCCCCTACGCGACCGCCGACGAAGCGCGGCGAGCGGCGATCGACTATGGCCGCGAGATCGTCGCGGCGGATCGCGCGTCGCCGGAGAGTTGAGCGGTTGAGCGACGGGGGCGTGCAATCAGGGCGACCCGCCACGCAACGGCCCATGTTGGCGGCCATGTGAATGCGTGCAGATTCACGCATATCGGCGCATCATCGGTGAGCTTCGCCGCGATTTTTCATACGTGTGCTCCCGTGCGTGAGTTTTCGCGCGCTGTCCCCGGCATGCTTTTGCGCATGTTCCCACGCGAGCTTCCACGTCGATCCCATGCGCCGGTACGCGCGAGCGCCGCGCCGTGCGTTCCGGCTGTCCTCCGAATTGCCGAACAAGGAGCGTCCCATGCAAAACGATCCCGCCCTCGATCAGCTGTGCATCAACACGATCCGCACGCTGTCGATGGACGCCGTGCAGAAAGCCAATTCCGGCCACCCCGGTACGCCGATGGCATTGGCGCCGGTCGCGTACCAGTTGTGGCAACACCATCTGCGCTACGACCCGGACGAACCGTTGTGGCCGAATCGCGACCGCTTCGTGCTGTCGGTCGGGCATGCGTCGATGCTGCTGTATTCGCTGCTGCATCTGGCCAACGTGAAGGCCGTCGACGAGCACGGCCAGCCCACCGGCGGGCCGGCCGTATCGCTCGACGACATCGAGCATTTCCGCCAGCTCGGCAGCAGGACGCCGGGCCACCCCGAATACCGCATGACCACCGGCGTCGAGACGACCACGGGACCGCTCGGCCAGGGGCTCGGCAACAGCGTCGGCATGGCGATGGCCGCGCGCTGGTACGAGAACCGTTTCAACAAGGCCGACGCGCCGCTGTTCGATTACCGCGTCTACGCGCTATGCGGCGACGGCGACATGATGGAAGGCATCTCGCACGAAGCGGCCTCGCTCGCGGGGCATCTGAAGCTGTCGAACCTGATCTGGATTTACGACAGCAATCGCGTGACGATCGAAGGCCATACGGACCTCGCGTATAGCGACGATGTCGAGAGCCGTTTTCGCGGCTATCGCTGGCACACGCTGCACGTCGACGATGCGAACGACACGGCCGCGCTCGAAGCGGCGCTCGTCGAGGCGAAGAGCGTGCAGGACCGGCCGACGCTGATCGTGGTGCATAGCCTGATCGGCTGGGGCGCGCCGCATAAGCAGGACACGGCGGCCGCGCACGGCGAACCGCTCGGCGTCGAAGAAGTCGCGCTCGCGAAGCAAGCCTACGGCTGGCCCGAGGATAAATTCTTCTACGTGCCGGATGGCGTGCACGAACGCTTTGCGCAAGGTTTCGGCGCGCGCGGCAAGGCGGCGCGCGAGCAATGGCAGACGCAATACGAAACCTGTAAGAAGACGTATCCGGACCTCGCGCGCGAATTCGCGCAGATCGAAGCACATGAATTGCCGCAGGGCTGGGACAGCGACATCCCGAGTTTCGAGGCCGACGCGAAGGGCATCGCCACGCGCGAATCGTCGGGCAAGGTGCTCAATGCGATTGCCGCGCGCGTGCCGTGGCTGCTCGGCGGCGCGGCGGATCTTTCCCCGTCGACGAAAACCAACCTCAAATTCGAGGGCGCGGGCAGTTTCGAAGCGGACGACTATGGCGGCCGCAATCTGCACTTCGGCATTCGCGAGCACGCGATGGGCGCGATCGTGAACGGCCTCGCGCTATCGAATCTGCGGCCGTACGGCTCGACGTTCCTGATTTTCAGCGACTACATGAAGCCGCCGATTCGGCTCTCGGCGATCATGGAAGTGCCGGCCATCTATGTGTTCACGCACGATTCGATCGGCGTCGGCGAGGACGGTCCGACGCATCAGCCGATCGAGCAGCTTGCGTCGTTGCGCGGCGTGCCGGGACTCACGGTGCTGCGCCCCGCCGATGCGAACGAGGCGGCCGAGGCGTGGCGCGTTGCGCTCGCGCATCCGCGCAGGCCGTCGTGTCTCGTTCTGACGCGCCAGCCGCTGCCGACGCTCGACCGCCAGCGCTATGCGGCCGCGAGCGGCGTGCAGCACGGTGCCTATGTACTCGCCGATGCCCCCGCCGGCGAGAAGCCCGCGGTGATTCTGATGGCGAGCGGCAGCGAAGTTTCGATCTGCGTCGACGTGTACGAGAAGCTCAAGGGCGAGGGCATCGCGGCGCGCGTGGTGTCGATGCCGTCGTGGGACATCTTCGAGCGCGAGGACCGCGCGTATCGGGAGTCGGTGCTGCCCGCCGACGTCGAGGCGCGCGTTGCGGTCGAACAGGCCGCGGCGCTTGGCTGGGATCGCTACGCGGGACAGTTCGGCGCGCAGGTCGTCATGCATACGTTCGGTGCATCGGCGCCGCTGGCCGATCTGAAGAAGAAATTCGGCTTTACGCCGGAACGGGTGTATGGGGTGGCGAAGCAGCAGATCGAGAGGGTAAGGGGTGGAGGGAATGGGTGATATTGGCAGGTCGGTGCGTAGCAATGCACCGACCAGGTCCAGCAATTTCTGGCCGGGCCGTTATTGAGATTCACCGTTGACCGAGCGTGCTATAAGGTGCCATTTTTTCAGGTACCCGGCAGCGCGTTGCACGCTGACGGTACGGTGGAGATTCGATGAAACGGATAGTCTGGTGTACTGCATGTGTGCTGGCATTCCTCGGCGCGTCGGTAGCCGGCGGTTGGTGGCTGGGAGAACTTCTCTCGCCGTTTTCCTTTGACATGCCGTATTGGCTCGATGTCACTATTCGGGCCGGTATGCACCTGGCGGGTGTACTCGACCCGCTTGATCCGGATGACATCGAGACAATCGGCCTTTTTCTGTTATTCCTCACGTACTGCATCGTCGTCGCGGTCGTATTGTCGAGTGCGCTTTTTATGTTGAAACGGCATCTGAAGAAGCATCGTACCGGCTAATCAATTCGCCGGAATCGTCACCATCGGCGCCTTACTGCTCGTATCGGCTTCCGCGAGCGCCATCAGATTCCGTACGACCGTGAACGCGTATTTCGAATCGAAATGCAAGATTTACATGAACCCGAAGCGCCCGATGTGGCGTGTGCGATCTATGCGGCACCGTGTACCGTGTTCACGATGCGTTAACAGCGTTCATGCTGTTGTCGTCGCGAGTGCCATCGAGCGTGCTGCGATACGCGCGCGACTGCATCTCCGCCAGCCGGCTCAGCGTGCGCGACAGATCATGCGCGCCTTCGAGCCCGACGAGCGCCGACTCGATCGGTTGATCTGAAGCGATGAACAGCGCGCGCTTGCGATCGTAGACGATGTCGATAAGCCACACGAGCCGCTGCAACGTATGCGACTGCGCAAGCGCGGCCGTATCCAGATTGTCGACGATGATCCCTTGCCATTGCCCGGCGAGATCGAGGTAGTCGAGGTGCGAACGGCTTGCCACGCAGAGCGGCTCGAAGTCCGCCCACAGCAGTGCATTGCCCGCGGCGCGCGCGGCAAGCGGCCGGCCCGCCGCGCTGAGCGTGACCGGTTCGATACGCGCGTCGCGTTCATGATGCGCGAAGATAGCGCGCAGCGCCGCATGGCTCGCCGCGTCGAGCGGCGCAAAGAAACGCGGCACCTCTGCCGCTTCGCCGCCGAAGCGATAATCGCGCGCGCCATCGAAATGGATGACGGTGAAGCAGCGCTTGATCTGCGCGATGGTCGGCAGGAAACGCTCGTGAAACTCGGGGTCGGGCAGCAGATCGTCGGGCGCGTAGTTCGACGTGAGCACGATGCGCGTGCCGAGGCCGATTGCGGTATCGAGAAAGCGGCCCATCAGGAAGGCATCGGCAATGTCGTGTACGTGGAATTCGTCGAAGCACAGCAACTCGATGCCGTCGAGCCATTGCCGTGAGACATCGCCGAGACGGTCGTCGCTGCGCGGCGCATTGACGAGCCGCCGGTTCATCTCGCGCAGAAATTCGTGGAAGTGCAGACGCCGTTTGCGGCACGGCGCGAGTTCGAACACCGTATCGACGACGAGGCTTTTGCCGCGTCCGGGCAGCCCGTGGCAATAGACGCCTTGCGAGGCAAATGCGGACGAAGACCATGCACGCCGAGCCTGCTGCTGTGCGCCGAGCAGGGCCGCGAGCGCGCCGATTGCTTCGCGCTGGCGCGTATCGGGCGTGATGTCGCGAGCGCCGAGCGCGCGCGTGATGCGGGTTTCGTCAAGCATCGGCGCACGTGATTAACGGAGTCACGCCGAACGTCTTGGCTTCAGTCTGGAGAAATTGCGGCATGTGTGTGAGGGCAGGGACGTAGTGGCATGCAACAGGCGGCGTGCAGTAAGCACATGCAATGCGCGCGTTATTTTAACAGCCGCCTCCCGATGCCTGCCCCCTGCGATGCGTCGAACTTCGCATGGTCTTTCATTGCGCACGGTTCCCACATAACGCGACAAACCGCGAGAAACAGGCGGTGTTGCTCGCGGCAAGTTTCGTTCGCTCCATTCAAGCAGTACCCTCAGCCCGTTTCTATGCGCGGTTGCGGCGCATCGAGCGGTTCATGACCGAAGCGCTCGTATTGCGAAATCACCTGCGCGCCAAACAGCAGCAGCGTGGCGAGCCATTCGAAGCTCAGCAGGATCACGATCGCCATCGTCAGCGACCCATAGACGAGGCTCACCTGCGAGAGCGTGGCGAAATACCAGACCAGCACGTGCCGCGTGATTTCCCACAATACGCCCGCTACGACGCCGCCGATCAGCGCGTGTTTGATCGAAGGACGCCCGACCGGCATCACGAGATAGATCGAGGTCAGCACGAAGATTTCGCCGGCGAGCCCGAGCACGTACAGCACGATGCGCGAGAAGCCCGCGAGCGGCACGTGCAGGCCGAGCAGTTCGATCCCTTCCGCGCCGATCGTTTCGAGCGCGCTCGACACGCACGTCACGATCAACAGGCCGATGCCGAGACACAGGATGTAGCAGTAAGGCAGCAGCGCCGAGATCAGAAAGTGCCGCCGCTTCACGACGACACGATGCACGAAGATCAGCGACATCGCGTTTTCGAGCACGGTAAACGCGAGCGAACTGAAGAAGATCATCGTGAGCAGCAGTACCCAGCCGATCACTGCGCGATGCTCGAGAAAATTGGCAAGCTCGCGCACGAGCGCATTCGACTGTCCCGGCACGAGCCAGCGCAACAGATGGCCGAGTGCATCGAGCACGAGCGGCTGCGGCACCACGCGCGAGAGCACGATGACGACCAGGATCAGCAGCGGCACGATCGACAGCAGCGCGTAATACGCCACCGCGCCCGCCAGCAGCAGCCCCTGGTTCGCGCGAAAGGCTTTCAGCGTCTGCAACACGAAACGGCCGGGATGTTTGGCGATATACAGCGCATGCTGGTCGAGAAAAAGCGGCATGAAGTCTCGCGATACGGACCGGGGCCGCCGGGTGGCGGCCGCTCCCGGCACGTCTGTTTGCTTTATATACCGTAAGCGGAATATCGTAAGCAGGACCGCGACCCCATGCGCGGCCGCGCCCCGGGAATACAGCTTGCTTATCGCCGTACCGGGCCGGATACCTGTCCGCATATATGAGCCGGCCTATCGTGCGGGATAACCCGCAGAGCGCAAACCCCTAACATGTCGAGCATTTTTTTATCGGCGGCGTCGCTTATGCTGTGGTTATGACCGCTTTATCGATGTGCGCCGCCAAGAGCGCAAGCGGCTTATAAACGACATCCCCTCAATCCGTTTTTAAAACGACATCGTGCCGGGCCCTTGAGCGGGGCGGTCGCACGAGGACAGTGCGTTCGAACGATGGCGCGCATGCGTCTGTCGCGAGCCGTGTCATTTAAACGCCGTAGTGAATTGGCAAGCTGAACCGCATTCCTCGCGGGTATGCGGGCGCGCCGCGTTGGTCGCGGCGTTTGAACGGGGTTAACGGCGAATACAACGATTGCGCAAGGGAGACGGGAGCAGATATTGCCGTGTGGGGCAATGCCCGTCAGAGCGGAATGGAATAAGGCAAGTAAAAATGACGTTCAACGACAGCGTGGATAGCAACGACGACGTACTCGTGTGGCGGCCGATCCGCTACGCGATGGCCGCGCATCGTCGCGTGCTGGTGGTCGACGACTACCGCGAAGCGGCCGAGGCGTTGCAGATGCTGCTGATCGCCGACGGCTTCGACTGCCGCGCGCTCGATGATCCGTTTGCCGTCTGCGACATGGCGCGCGAATGGCAGCCGTTCGCGGTGGTGCTCGACATCAAGATGCCGGGGCTCGACGGGCTCGAACTCGCGCGCCGGCTGCGCGCTCATTCCCAGACTTCACATATGTTGCTGGTTGCGTGTACGGCATTTGCGTCACGCGAAGACCGCGCGCGCGCGAAAGCCGCCGGCTTCGATGCCCATTGCGCGAAGCCGTTGACGCCCGAGCGTCTGCTGCGCGTGCTCGAATCGGCGGCGGCGCTGCATGTGGCCGGGCCATTGTGAAAGAACGGTTCCGATGAGTTTCCGATTGATCTCCGCTTGATACGGGGCCGCTTTGCCGCGCTCTCGTACCGCCTAGACGTTTGACATTTGTCACGCCCGCAGGAGCTTGCGTGAAGCCCGCAACGGGGCGAGCGAACGGCATGGCAGATCAGGCATGGTTTCAGGTCTGTAAATTGCTGCATGAGCGGGCCGGCTGCGCGGCGTGACTAAATGGCCGCATCGCCGTTCGACCGCCGACGCTGGAATAGCGGCGAAGCCATACGCAACGAATACCAACGCCGCGATAACGTCCCTCGCGTCCACAGGAACCGCTCCTATGTCAACTCCGGCTCACTACTCGACGCGCATTTCGGAAGGCTCGCCGTTTCCGCTCGGCGCGACATGGAACGGCAGCGGCGTCAATTTCGCGCTGTTCTCGGCACATGCGACGAAAGTCGAACTATGCCTGTTCGATGAAACGGGGCAGCACGAAATCGAGCGCATCGAACTGCCCGAGTACACCGACGAGGTATGGCACGTGTTCGTGCCGAATCTGAAACCGGGCGCGGTCTATGGGTATCGCGTGCATGGTCCTTACGAGCCGGAGAACGGCCATCGCTTCAATCCGAACAAGCTGCTGCTCGATCCGTATGCGAAAGCGCACATCGGCGAACTGAAGTGGGCGCCGGAGATTTTCGGCTATACGCTCGACTCGCCGGACGGCGACCTTTCGTTCGACGAACGCGATAGCGCCGCCTTCGTGCCGAAATGCAAGGTGGTCGACGCCAACTTCTCGTGGACGCATCCCGAGCGCAACGCGTTGCCGTGGGAGCGCGTGATTCTTTACGAAACCCACGTGCGCGGCTTGACGAAGCGTCATCCGCAAGTGCCCGAGCATTTGCGCGGCACGTTCGCGGCGCTCGGGCAGCAGGCCGTGCTCGACTACATTCGCGGCCTCGGCGTGACGTCGGTCGAACTGCTGCCGGTCCAGACCTTCGTCAACGACAGCTATCTGCTCGATAAAGGTTTGACGAACTACTGGGGCTACAACACGATCGGCTTCTTCGCGGCCGACCCGCGTTACTTCGCATCGTCGAACGATTCGGTCGGCGAGTTCAAGGAGATGGTCGACCGTTTCCATCAGGCCGACCTCGAAGTGATTCTCGACGTGGTCTACAACCACACGGCCGAAGGCAACGAACGCGGCCCGACGATCTCGTTCAAGGGCATCGACAACGCGTCGTACTACCGTCTGCTGCCCGACGAGGCGCGCTACTACATCAACGATACCGGCACCGGCAACACGCTGAACCTGTCGCATCCGCGCGTGCTGCAGATGGTCACCGACAGCCTGCGCTACTGGGTCACGGAAATGAAGGTCGACGGCTTCCGTTTCGATCTCGCGACGATTCTCGGCCGCGAGACGCATGGCTTCGATGAAGGCGGCGGCTTTCTCGACAGTTGCCGCCAGGACCCGGTGCTCTCCAGCGTGCGGCTGATTGCCGAGCCGTGGGATTGCGGTCCGGGCGGCTATCAGGTGGGCGGTTTTCCGCCGGGCTGGGCCGAATGGAACGACCGCTTTCGCGACACCGTGCGCGAGTACTGGAAGGGCGACGAAGGCAAGGCCGCCGATCTCGCGACACGGCTCACCGCATCGGGCGACAAATTCAATCATCGCGGCCGGCGGCCGTGGGCCAGCGTGAACTTCATCGCCGCGCACGACGGTTTCACGCTCAACGACCTCGTCTCCTACAACGATAAACATAACGAAGCAAATGGTGAAGACAACAAGGACGGCCACTCGGACAATAAATCCTGGAACATGGGCGTCGAAGGACCGACCGACGACGCCGACATCCGCCAGCAGCGCGAGCGCCAGAAACGCAATCTGCTTGCGACCTTGCTGCTGTCGCAAGGCACGCCGATGATCCTCGCGGGCGACGAATTCGGCCGCACGCAGCGCGGCAACAACAACGCGTATTGCCAGGACAACGAGATCAGCTGGGTCGATTGGGATGCGATCGACGACGATGGCCGCGCGCTGACCGAATTCGTGCGCAATCTGACCACGCTGCGGCATCGTTTGCCGGTGCTGCGGCGCGGCCGCTTTCTCACCGGCGAGTACAACGAAGCGCTCGACGTGACCGATACGCGCTGGCTGTCGCCCGACGGCACCGACATCGCGCACGAGCAGTGGGACGATCCGCAGATGCGCTGCTTCGGCCTCGTGATCGACGGCCGCGCGCAGGCGAGCGGCATTCGCCGCCTCGCTTCCGATGCGACCTTGCTGCTCGTCCTGAACGCGCATCACGACGTGGTCAATTTCACGCTGCCCGAGATTCCCGAAGGCGAACACTGGACCTGTCTCGTCGATACGAACATGCCGGTGCGTGCGGAACTGCCGCAATTCCGCGCGGGCGACGCCTATCAGGTGACGGGCCGCTCGCTGCTGCTGTTCGCGCTCGAAGCGCCGAGCCGCGCGACGCAGCGCGTGTTCGACCGGCTTGAAGAACAGCTCACGTCCGATGAGGGCGCGTCGGCCGCACCGGGTGCCTGACGCTTCGCCGCGTCGCTTGCGCTTGCGGGAGCCGTGCTGTGGAGCAGGTGAGCGTTCGGCAAGTAGCAATCCGTGTGCCTGAGCGTGTGCCTGAGCCATCGCCGAACATGGCCCCGAACCGCGAACCCGATCACGCTGCCGACGCGCTTGGGACAAAACGGGGAAGTGCGGTAAATTCCGGAGTAAAACGAATTAGCGAGCGAACAGCAATACGCGAACCGCACCATGCGAATAGCAGGGCGCGAACTGAGGTGCAATGCTTTCTCTCGTCGTATGTCATTTTCATGGAGTGACTGACCGTGCAGCGTGCGGAACGTGTCGCAGTCGATTTTCCGATGCCTTCGCGCAACTTCGCGGCGACGCGGCGCATGCTGCTGATCGTGCTCGCCGTGTCGATCGTGTTTCCGCTCGTCTGTCTCGCCGGCTATGGCTATTTCGATTACGAGCGCCGCATTGCCGATGCCGACGACGTGATCGACCGGCTCGTGCGCGTGACCGAAGAGCAGGCCGTCAAGGTGCTGGACCTGAACCGGCAGATGGCCTCGCGCATCGTCGATCTGCTCGGCAATTCCGACGACACGCAAATCCGCGCGCAGCAAGCCGGGTTGCATGGGCGCTTGCGCGATATCGGCGGCGATTTTCCGCAAGTGTCGTCGATTGCGCTGGTCGGCGTGAACGGCGATCTGCTCGTATCGAGCCTCGCGTATCCGGCGCCGGCGATGTCGATCGGCCAGCGCGACGACTTTCTCGCCGCGAAGGCGATGCGCCCGCAACCGTATTTTTCGCTGCCGATGTACAGCACGCTCTCGAAGACCGATGTGTTCACGACCGCGATCGGCCGCTCGGACACGAACGGCCAGTTTCTCGGCGTGGTCACGGTGGCGTTGCGCAACGCGTACTTCTCGCGCTTCTACCAGGAACTGACCGACGGCGACCCGGCGCTCGCGCTCGGCCTGTATCGCCAGGACGGCAATCTGCTCGTGCGTTATCCGGCGTGGCCGGCCGGCGTCCGCCAACCGATCCACACCGCGTTTACCGCGGCGTTGCGCGACAAGCAGCTGTTCGGCCACGTGCGTCTGACTTCGACCGCCGACGGCATCGAGCGGCTGGTCGCGTTTCGCCGCGTCGGCGACTATCCGCTCTACGTGCTGAGCGCGTATGCGACGTCGTCGATCATAGCCGCATGGCGCAGCCACTTTCTGACCATCGCCGCACTCACGGCCGTGCCGTGCATCGCGATCTGGCTGCTCGTGGTCTATTCGCTGCGTCAGCTCGAAGGCGAGCGCCGTGCGTGGGAGCGCTGGCAGGGCGAGGTCGCGATGCGGCTTTCCGCCGAAGCGTCGAGCCGGCAACTGCTGCGCATGGGCGCGCTCGGCAACCTGGTTGCAAATATCGCGCACGATTTCAACAATCTGCTGATGGTGGTCTCGGCGAACACCGAGCTGGCGCGGCTCAAGCATTTCAACGATGTCGGGAAGGAAGTGCATGCGGTCGCACGCGCGACCGCAGCCGCCGAATCGTTGACGCGGCGTTTGCTGAGCGTCGCGCGCAAGCAACCGCTCAAGCAGGAGCCGGTCGATCTCGTGCACTGGCTGCCCGCGGCCGCACCGCTGATCGACGCGGCACTCGGCGACACGATCGAGTTTTCGCTCAGGATGCCTGATAACCTGTGGCAGGTGCTGGCCGATCCCACCGACCTCGAATTCGCGATCATGAATCTCGCGGTGAACGCGTCCGATGCGATGCCGCATGGCGGGCGCTTCGTGATCCGCTGTCAGAACAATCGGCTCGTCGGCAGCGACACGCTGCTGCCCGACGGCGAATATGTGCTGATTACCTGCTCCGACGATGGTGAGGGCATGCCCGACGCGGTCGCGCGGCGCGCGTTCGAACCGCTTTTCACGACCAAGCTGCGCGGCTCGGGCACGGGGCTCGGGCTCGCGCAGGTGCTGTCGATGTGCGAGCAGGCGGGCGGCACCGCGAAGATCGACAGCGTGCCGGGCAGCGGCACGGCGGTGCGGCTCTATCTGCCGCGCTATCGCGAGCGTGGCGCAGCGGCCGCGAGCGCCGATGCGCAGCAGCCAGCATTGATGCCCGCCGGCGCCGTGCTGCTCGTCGAGGACAACGAGGACGTTGCGGCGGGCGTGACTGCGGTGCTCGAAACCTTCGGCTGCGAGGTGCGCCACGAACCGACCGCCGATCAGGCGCTCGACGTGCTGAGCGGCGGCGCCCGCTTCGAACTCGTGCTGTCCGACATCCAGATGCCGGGCAAGCTCAACGGCATCGACCTCGCAGAGAGAGTCCGCAGCGCGTGGCCGTCGCAGAAGATCGCACTGATGACCGGTTACGCCGACGAACTCGAACGCGCGCGCCGGCTTGGCGTGGCGATTCTCGCGAAGCCCTTCGATATCGACGAGCTGCATGCGTTGGTGGCGTGCGGGGCGTAGCGGGTTGTATCGGTGCCGGCTGCGCTATATGCTGGCGATAATTTCCTGAAAATTCGATATTCCGTCTTTGATAAATTCTACGGAAATCCGAATTTTATTTTCTCTTTTTTATTTTAATTTATACGAATATATCAATCAGATTCGCCCTATTTATAATTATATTTACATATACGCATAAAAGTTGACGCTTGTTTGTAATTCGATTTTCTGATTTGAGTTAATTTCCATTCAATCGGATAAATCGAAGCAACAGGCAATGAATCAGAATACGTTTCGGCTGGTATATAGCCGGATTCGGGGCATGCTGGTCGCCGTGGCCGAAACCGCCAGCGCGGCAGGCAAAGCGGATTCGGGTGAAACCCGTCCTCATCGTCCCGCAGCACAATTCCCGGAAATCTCGCTGTTTGCGCTCAGGCCCGCGGTTTTCGGCGCGCTGCTCGCGTTTGGCGCGGCGCCCGTGCCCGTCGACGCGCAAGTGGTCGGCGCGGGTGCGCATGCGCCAACGGTCATCCAGACGCAGAACGGTTTGCCGCAAGTCAATATCAACAAGCCGGGTGGCGCGGGGGTTTCGGTCAACACGTATTCGCAATTCGACGTGCAAAAGCCGGGCGTGATTCTGAATAACTCGCCGACCATCGTTCAGACGCAGCAGGCGGGGCAGATCAATGGCAATCCGAATCTGTCGCCGGGACAATCGGCGCGGATCATTTTGAATCAGGTCAATAGCAATTCACCGAGTCAATTGCGTGGTTATCTCGAAGTCGCCGGCAATAAAGCGGAAGTGGTGGTGGCGAACGGCTCGGGCATCGTCGTCGATGGCGGCGGCTTCATCAATACGACGCGCGGCATTCTGACGACCGGCACGCCACGGCTCGACGCCAGCGGCAATCTGACCGGCTTCGACGTGGCGGTCGTCGCGGGCGGCAACCTGACGGCGACCACGGTGAACTATATCGACGATCTGACGATCGGCAGCCGCTACACGGTGCGCGGCTTCGACGGCGAAACGATGCTTGCCGCCGAGCGTGGCTTCTTCTGGCGCAATGAATTGCAATGGCCGATCGGCGCCACCGGCCAGTCGCTATACGCAGGTCTCGACTACGGCCATGTGTTCGGCCCGAACGCGGCCTATCTCGCCGGATCGCAACTCGCGGGTGCGGTGATCGGCGTGAAGGGCAGCGTATCGGCAAAGGCGAGCGCGCTTGCCTATGATCTGTTCGCCGGCACACCGGTCTATAAACCGTCAGGATTTCCAACTACGCGCGTCACGCTCGGCTTTCAGCTGACTTCGCAGTTCTAGGCAATCCGCGGACGCTCACTCTTTCTCCATCCCCGCCTCATACCGTCCCAACGCCGCGGCTCCATTGAGCCGCGCGCGCTTGAGCAGCGCCTGCTGCGCGACCGCCACATTCCCCGCCTGTCCACCCCAGGCCTGCAACGGCGGCTCCTGCAATGCACGCCCATACGAGAAGCTCAAATTCCACGGCAATTGTCCAAGCCGGTTCATCGCATCGAGATTCGCGGTCGCTTCCTCGGGAGATTGCCCGCCCGACAGAAACACGATGCCCGGCACCGCCGCGGGCACCGTGCGCTTGAGCACGCGCACGGTCGCCGCGGCAATCTCAGCGGTCGTCGACGGTTGCGCGTGTTCCGAGCCGGCCAGCACCATGCTCGGCTTCAGCAGGATATGTTCGAGCACCACGCGATGCCGATGCAGCGCATGAAAAACCTCGTGCAACACGGCCTCGGTCACTTCCGCGCTGCGCCCGATCGTATGCTCGCCGTCCATCAGCACTTCGGGTTCGACGATCGGCACGATGCCGGCTTCCTGGCTGATCGCCGCATAGCGCGCGAGCGAATCCGCGTTCGCCTCGATCGCGAGCCGGCTCGGCAGGCTCGCCGTGATGTTGTAGACCGCGCGCCATTTCGCAAAGCGCGCGCCTTGCCGTTTGTAATCGACGAAGCGTTTGGCGAGGCCGTCGAGCCCTTCGGTGATTTCGTCGCCCGGCGCGAGCGCGAGCGGCACCTTGCCGAGATCGACCTTGATGCCGGGCACGATGCCGTTGGCGGCGGCGACTTGCGGAAACGGCGTACCGTCGTCGGCTTGCTGGCCGAGCGTTTCCGCGTAGAGAATCACGCCGCTCACGAAGTCGCCGAGGCCGGGCGTCGTGAGCAGCAGGTTGCGATAGGCGCGGCGGTTTTCCTCGGTCGATTCGAGGCCGATCGTCCTGAAGCGTTTGGCGATGGTCGGGCCGCTTTCGTCGGCGGCGAGCAGGCCCTTGCCGGGTTGGACCATCGCGTCGACGGTGGCTTGCAGTTCGCTACGGGTATCCATGAGAGGTGCTCCCTTAGGTTGGCTCCGTTCGATCCGGGGCGCGGTGAAGAGGCGGGGACAGTTTCCTTGGCGCGATGCGTGTGCGTCTGTACGAAAAGAATCAGAAAGCTGAAAAAAAGCGGCTGATGTCCAAACTGCCAGGCTCAGACTATCAGGCTTCAGGTTATCCGGCATGGTTGGCGATCGGGCGAGCCAACCGGCCCTCGAACCGTCAGGTCGGTGAACGACCCGATGAACTATCTCGGCGGTCCTCGCATGCCGTGCCTGGAGCGCGCGGGCGCCGCATCATTCGCCGAGCAGATGCAGCACGATATCGCGAGGCTGCGTATGCCGGCGATGTTCGAACAGATATAACCCTTGCCATGTGCCGAGCACCATCCGTCCGTGTTCGACGGGCACCGACAGTTGCACCTGCGTGAGCGCGGTGCGCAAGTGCGCGGGCATGTCGTCGGGGCCTTCGGCGTCGTGCTCGTAGCGCCCGGCGTCTTCGGGCGCGAGGCTCGCGAAGTAGCGTTCGAGATCGCGCTGCACGGACGGGTCGGCATTCTCCTGAATCAGCAGCGAGGCCGACGTATGGCGGCAAAACAGCGTCAGCAAACCGGTCGAGATGCCCTGATCGGCGACGAAACGGCGCGCTTCATCGGTAAATTCGACGAGCCCGCGACTGCGGGCCTTGATGCTCAGATGGTGAATGGCCTGGCGCATGAGAGACGTGCTATGAACGGGAAACGACAGCAAAGCGGATAGCGGAAACGTGGGCCGATCGCGCCTGCCGGCGATGACTGCCCGCGATGAAGCAGCGAAGCCGAGGCGCGGAACGGCACGGCTCGCCAACTGAACCGAACCACCGAACGGCCAGAAGGCGAGCGCAATGGCACGACAATACCGCGCCGCGACGCGCGCACTGCCGCCTCGATGCGCATCAAAGCCGTTCACAGCGCCGCGAACGCGTCCTCGATATCGGCCGCGCTCGTCGGACGCACCACGCGCGCAAGTTCGGCGCCGTTGCGCATCAGCACGAGCGTCGGCCACAGCTTGACCTTGAACGAGCGGCCGAGCGCGCGGCCGGGGCCGTCCTCGACCTTCAGGTGCCTGAGCCCGGCGTGCGGCCCGAGCGCCTTCGCAATCGATGCCTGCGCGCCCTGACAATAGCCGCACCAGTTCGTGCCGAATTCGACGACGGTGACGCCCGGCAGCGCGTCGAGCTCGGCGCGCGTGGGCGCTTGCGGGGAATAGGCGGTCGGGGATGTCATGCGGGCTCCGGGTACGGTACGGATGGAGAGATCGCGCGTGCCGCTGGCGCGGTGCTCTTCGCGCCTTGACGACGAATAGGGCGCGAGGCTCGGCGTCGGGATTCGTCAAGCGTAACAGCTATGCCGCGGGTCGTCATGGAAGGCGGCGCGGGCGGCACGCAGTGCGCTTTCGCTCGGCATTTTGTCGTCATGGCGTGTTAAAAAGCGAAGCGCGTGCCATCGCACCGCCACGCGCCACCCGCCCTCGCGGGAACGGTTCAGGAGCGAATCGGAAACAAATCAGGGCAAGGAATTCAGGAAAGAACATGGAAGCGCGAATTTATCTGCAACGTCCCGGCGCCACGGAAACCGTCGCGGTCGCGACCGGCTTCAGCTGGGGAGCGTGTCTGCTCGGCTTTATCTGGGCGCTGTCGAAGAAAATGTGGTTTGCCGCGTTCGTGATGCTTGCGATCAACCTGATCCTGTTCGCGTTCGGCCTGTGGGGCACAACGGCCGATCTGATCGGACTCGTGCTGTCGGTTGTGTTCGGCATCGCATGCGGTGCGTATGGCAACCGGTGGCATCGCTGGACGCTCGAACAGCGGGGTTATGTCGTGATGTGAGGTGGACGGGGAAGGGCACGCCGCCGGCGCAGCGAATGCGCGCGAAGCACCGCAAGTAGCAGGCGCCTCAGAAAACGGCCCATAACGCACTACGAGGGTTGCCTCGTTGAGCGCACGCGTCCAGCGTGGCCTTCTTCGAGAGATGTTATTGGCAAGCCTGCCGGGTGGTGCGAAAGGGAATCGCTCAGCCTATCTGACCACCTAGGTTCATGCCGGAGGAATCATGGAGACGACCATCCCGAGGAGCAACAGCGCGGGAAGGGCGAGCAGTCCCACCGATTGAAGCGTGCGCACCCAGCGCGTGCTACCCGCATCCTTCTGCAAACCGACCAGGAACGCGACAACGGAGAAGACGCCGATTATCCAGAGCAGATACGCGGCCTCTCCGTCGGCCAGCGCCGACGCCGAGCCCAGAAACGCAGAACTCGCTATCAATGGTTGAACTCCATGAAATTCCAGCGGTAAAACTCGAAGTATTTCAGGAAATCAGTCCGGGTGGCGCCAGTCGTATTGTTCCTGTCGTCCCAGCCGGTCGAGGCTTGGGTGAATTTCCCGGTTTCGGGCGTCGTGCCGGCGGTCATTCCGGCGTATTTGGGACACCCTCCCAAAAGTTTACGCAACCCGCGCTCCGGGTCGATAATGCCCCGGTCGTTCCGGCCCCGACGCCCGGGGCCTATCGTGCCGTCAGGCGCCTTGCGGCGTTGTCAGGCCCGCTCCACCCGACCTCACCGCCTCCGTGTTGAAAACTTCGCGTTTTTTCAGCCTGCTTTACATCCCTGGCTTCAAGCCGCTGGCCGCCGCCACCCTCATGCTCGGTGTGGCGATGTCGTTCACCGCTCCGTATCTGTCGCTGTTCGGCGTCGAGCGCGCCGGCATGACGCCGCTCAGGCTCGGCATCTTCATGACGCTGATCGCCGCAAGCGGCGTGCTCGCGAGCACGCTCGCCGGGCGTTGGAGCGATGCGAGCGGGCGGCATCGGCCGCTGCTGCTGGCCGCGCTCGTCGCGGCCGCGCTCGGGTATCTCTCGCTCTGCGTAGTGCGCGATTACCGGCTGCTGCTCGTGGTCGGCATCGTCTTCATTGGCGCGGGCGGCTCGGCGATCTCGATGGTGTTCTCGTTCAGCCGCGCGGCGCTGCCGGTGCCGGACCCCGCCGAGCGCGTGTTCGCGAGCGCGACGTTGCGGACCATTCTGTCGGCGGCGTGGGTGTTCGGGCCGTCGGTCGGCGCGCTCGTGCTCGCGGCCACCAGCTTCTACGGGCTGTTCCTGTTCGCGGCCGCGAGCTTCGCGACCTGCGCGTTCATCGTCTGGCGCATGCGCGAGCCGCAAAGCCACCTCGGCGATCACACGGTCGAGGACACCGCCGCGGAGCCGTCCGCGTCGATCACCGTGCCGCCGCTGACCGCGCCGGGCGAGGACGCGCACGAAACGCTGCCGACAGCTTCCGCTAACGACATCATGCGCGCGGTGGCCGCGCTGACGCTGCTCGGTCTCGCCGCGAACGCGACGATGATCGTGCTGCCGCTCTACATCGTGCACGGCCTGAACGGCTCGCATCTCGACGTGTCGGTCATGCTCGGCCTCGGCGCGCTGACCGAAATCCCGATGATGCTCGCGCTCGGCGCGAAGTCGTCGTCGCTGCACAAGCCGAACTGGCTCGCCGCGTGCGCAGCGGTGCATGCGGTGTATTTCGTCGCGATGTCGCTGGCGGGCAGCATCAACGTGCTGATCCCGATGCAGATGCTCAACGCGTTCGTGGTCGCCGTGACCTCGTGCCTCGGCATGACCTACGTGCAGGACCTGATGCCGCATGCGCCGGGCCGCGCGACCGCGCTGTTCTTCAACGCGGCGCGGGTCGGCTCGATTCTGTCGGGCGTGCTGTCGGGGCTGCTTGTGCAGGCGTTCAGCTATCGCGGCACGTTCCTGTTCTGCGGTCTGCTCGGGCTGTGCGCGCTCGTGCTGTTCGCGGTGCCGGGGTATCGCTATCCGCTGATGTGGCGCGCGATCCGGCGCTTTGCCGCGGCGCAGTATGCCAGGTGGCTCGCGCGACGCGGGGGGCGCATGCCGGAGCGCAGCGAGTGAAGTGAGTGAAGTAACCTAAATAAAAAAGCAAGGCCTCGGGCGGTCGCGTCACGCGGACGCCGTCGCGCTCGCGTAGGCTATGCATAGGTTGTGTCGCGACGCCGATGTTCCGCAGCGGCCATGTTGTCCGGCACGCGCGCATCGGCGCGACTACAGTGATCGATGTGTCACGATGACGTGCCACGGCGCGTGCGTCGTCATGCGACCCGACCGCGGCCAGCGGTCTCCCTCATAAAAAAACGGCCGTACGGGGCACGTAACCGCAGCGCCACAGTCAGAAAACCTGTAAATCAGACCCGCAACGCAGCACCTTCCGGAGCGAGATATGCAGCTAGGCATGATTGGATTGGGACGTATGGGCGCCGACATGGTGCGCCGCCTGACGAAGGGCGCTCAGCAATGCGTCGTCTACGACGTGCAGCCGGCGGCGGTGGACCGGCTCAGGCAGGAAGGCATCGCCGGCGAAACCTCGCTTGAGAATTTCGTCGCGCAACTCGACAAGCCGCGCGCCGTGTGGCTGATGGTGCCCGCCGCGGTGGTCGACGAGACGCTCGAAAAACTCGTGCCGCTGCTCGATCCGGGCGATGTCGTGATCGACGGCGGCAACTCCTACTATCACGACGACATCCGCCGCGCGGAAGAACTCGGCGCGCGCGGACTTCATTACGTCGACGTCGGCACGAGCGGCGGCGTGGCCGGCCGCGAGCGCGGCTACTGCCTGATGATCGGCGGCGAGACCGAAATCGTGCAGCGGCTCGAACCGGTCTTTGCGGCGCTCGCACCGGGCGTCGGCGCGGCGCCACCGACCCCGGGCCGCGCGACGAATCCCGCCAGCAATGCAGTCAATGGCGGGGCCAATCATGCCGCCGGTAGTGGAGCAGGCAGCGAAACCCGCCACGCAAGCACCGCCGACCAGGGCTTCCTGCATTGCGGTCCGCACGGCGCGGGGCATTTCGTCAAGATGGTCCACAACGGCATCGAGTACGGGATGATGGCCGCCTATGCCGAGGGCCTCAACGTTCTGCGCCACGCCAACGCCGGCCGCCACGCGCGCGAAGCCGATGCGGAAACCTCGCCGCTGTGCCGTCCCGAGCTTTACCAGTACGACCTGAATCTCGCCGAGATCGCCGAAGTGTGGCGGCGCGGCAGCGTGATCGGCTCATGGCTGCTCGATCTGATCGCGGGCTCGCTCGCGGGCGACGCCGAGCTGAAAAACTACGCGGGCCGCGTGTCCGATTCGGGCGAGGGACGCTGGACCGTCGCGGCCGCGATCGACGAAGGCGTGCCGACGCCGGTGCTGAGCGCCGCGCTGTTCGCGCGTTTCAGCTCGCGCGGCGACGCCGATTTCGCGAACCGCGTGCTGTCGGCGATGCGTCACGATTTCGGCGGCCACGTCGAGAAACCCGCCACGCCGGACGGCGGGCAGAACGGCTAGCGCGCGCTGCAAGCCGGCGACGTGCCCGTCCGCAAACCGTCGGCGAAACGACACCTGAGGACACTTGAGCCGTAGCCTCATGGCGCCATCGGCAAAGCCGATCGGCACAACCCTCGGCAGGATCACCCCGCCCGCGCGACAATGCGCGCGCGAAATCATGGAAAGAAGGAGCCTCAATGCCCGTCACCACCGCCACGCCGCACGACGTCGTGTTTCTGCTCGACTGCGACAACACGCTGCTCGACAACGATCACGTGTTGCAGGACTTGCGCAAACACATGACGCACGAGTTCGGCGAAGAGAACAGCGCGCGTTACTGGGAAATCTTCGAGAACCTGCGCACGGAACTCGGTTACGCCGACTACCTCGGCGCGCTGCAACGCTATCGGACCGAGCATCCGCGCGACACGCGCCTGCTGCTGATGTCCTCGTTCCTGATCGACTATCCGTTTGCGAACCGGCTCTATCCGGGCGCGCTCGACGCGCTGCGGCATCTGGCGACGCGCGGACCGACGGTGATCCTGTCCGACGGCGACGTCGTGTTCCAGCCGCGCAAGGTCGCGCGCTCGGGCCTGTGGGACGAAGTCGACGGACGCGTGCTGATCTACATCCACAAGGAACTGATGCTCGATCAGGTGATGGAGTGCTATCCGGCGCGCCATTACGTGATGGTCGACGACAAGCTGCGGATTCTCAGCGCGATGAAAAAGACCTGGGGCACGAAATTGACGACGGTCTTTCCGCGCCAGGGACACTATGCGTTCGATCCGAAGGAGATCGCGAACAACCCGCCTGCCGACGTGACGGTGGAGCGGATCGGCGAACTGGCGGAGATCGATATCGATACGCTGCTGCGCAGCGCGAAGGCTTAGGTGCGGGTTATCCTGGGCGCGGGCTATGCGCTCATGCCTTCGCGGGCCGGCCGCGAGGCTCGCCGCTAGCCGTGGCCGAACAGCTTGACGACCAGCCCGAACACGCCGATCAGCACGGCAAGCGCGATGCCCGGCAACACGAGCGAGAGGATAAGAACGGTCAGTACTTTGAGTGGACCTTTAGATGTCGACATGGCGGGCTTGATCTGAAACAAGGAGGAGATGGCGAGCATCCGATACCGTGACAATGCGCGGCGGCAATGCATGACAGCCATGCCCGGCGCCTGAAGCACCGGTTGCGCGCGGCACGAAGCCTGTGCAGCTTAATACATTCGCGTCACGCATGGCAGCTTCCGCGCGATTACACCGAATTGCACCAAATTACGCCGGATTGCACCGAACCATGCGACGGCCAGCCTGTCAGATTCCTGACGAGCGCGACCGTGGATCGCCCGCGTGCGCCGCACCGGGCATCCCGTGCCGCCGCGCCGCGCGCTGTCGAATCATGCGTTCGTGTCCGTAGTTCGTGTCCGCCCCGCGATGCACCACGCATGACAGCAACGCGCACCCGAAGCCACATCAGACAGCGCGGCCCGCGCCCGTTTCACGCCAGCCGCCGCGCGAATATCCGCTGCAACATCCACCGCAACACCTGCTTCAACACCCGCCAACCTGCTTGCAGTCCTTTTCGAGGAGTGACGCCATGGCCGAAGCAACCTCGCATCCCAATCCGCCGCCAGTTCTGGACGCCGACACGCTGCGCAAGATGGACCGCTACTGGCGCGCCTGCAATTACCTGTCGGTCGGCATGATCTATCTGCGCGACAACCCGCTGCTGCGCGAACCGCTGAAGCCCGAGCACATCAAGAACCGGCTGCTCGGCCACTGGGGCTCGGACGCGGGGCAGAGCTTCGTGCTCGTGCATCTAAACCGCCTGATCCGCCAGCTCGATCTCGACGTGATCTTTCTGTCCGGTCCCGGTCATGGCGCGCCCGCGAGTCTCGCGCACTGCTACCTGGAAGGCCGTTACTCGGAAATCTATCCCGACCGCGGCGAGGACGAAGCCGGCCTGCGGCGCTTCTTCCGGCAATTCTCGTTCCCGGGCGGCATCGGCTCGCATTGCACGCCGGAGACGCCGGGGTCGATCCACGAAGGCGGCGAGCTCGGCTACAGCCTCTCGCATGCCTACGGCGCCGCGTTCGACAACCCCGGGCTGATCGTTACCGCGATGATCGGCGACGGCGAGGCCGAAACCGGTCCGCTCGCCACGTCGTGGCATTCGAACAAATTCCTCAACCCGATCCGCGACGGCGCGGTGCTGCCGGTGCTGCATCTGAACGGCTACAAGATCGCCAATCCGACGCTGCTCGCGCGCATTCCGCGCGAGGAACTCGAAGCGCTGCTGGTCGGCTACGGCCACAAGCCGTATTTCGTCGAAGGCGACGATCCCGACACGATGCATCAGCAGATGGCCGCGACGCTCGAACAGGCGATCGGCGAAATCCGCGCGATCCAGCAGCATGCGCGCCAGAACAACGACCCGACGCGGCCGCGCTGGCCGATGATCGTGCTGCGCTCGCCGAAGGGCTGGACCGGGCCGAAGGAAGTCGACGGCCACAAGGTGGAAGGTTCGTGGCGCGCGCACCAGGTGCCGGTGCTCGATCCGGCGACCAATCGCAAGAGCCTGAAGATCGTCGAGGACTGGATGCGCGGCTACGGCCCCGACACGCTGTTCGACGCCGATGGCCGGCTCGTCGCGGAACTGCGCGCGCTCGCGCCCGACGGCGCGCGCCGCATCAGCGCGAATCCGCATGCGAACGGCGGGCTGCTCTGCAAGGCGCTCGACATGCCGCCGTTTCGCGACTACGCGGTGGACGTGAAGAGGCCCGCCGCCTCGTACATCTCGTCCACCGGCGTTCTCGGCACGTTCCTGCGCGACGTGATGCGCAACAACATGACGAACTTCCGCCTGTTCGGTCCCGATGAAACCGCCAGCAACAAGCTGCAGGCGGTCTACGAGGCGTCGGGCAAGACCTGGCTTGCCGGGATGGAGGAGAGCGACGCCGACGGCGGCGAGCTGTCACCCGATGGCCGCGTGATGGAAATGCTCAGCGAACACACGCTCGAAGGCTGGTTCGAAGGCTATACGCTGACCGGCCGCCACGGGCTTTTCGCGACCTACGAGGCGTTCGTCCATGTGATCGACTCGATGTTCAACCAGCACGCGAAGTGGCTCGAAAAAGCCAAGCGCGAACTGGACTGGCGGCAGCCGGTGCCGTCGATCAACCTGCTCATCACGTCGCTCGTGTGGCGCCAGGATCACAACGGCTTCACGCACCAGGACCCGGGCTTTCTCGACGTCGTCACGAACAAGAGCCCCGACGTGGTGCGCATCTATCTGCCGCCCGACGCGAACACGCTGCTGAGCGTCGCCGATCACTGCCTGCGTTCGCGCGACTACGTGAACGTGATCGTCTCCGACAAGCAGCCGCATCTGACGTATCTCGACATGAACGCGGCCGTCACGCATTGCACGAAGGGCATCGGCATCTGGGACTGGGCCTCGACCGACCAGGGCGTCGAGCCCGACGTCGTGATCGCCTGCGCGGGCGACATCGCGACGATGGAAGCGCTCGCCGCCGTGCAGATTCTCAAGGAGCGTTTCGCCGCGCTGAAGATCCGCTTCGTCAACGTGGTCGACCTGTTCCGGCTGATGCCCGAGCATGCGCATCCGCACGGGCTGTCCGACCGCGATTTCGATTCGCTGTTTACGACGGACAAGCCCGTGATCTTCAACTTCCATTCGTATGCGTCGCTCGTGCACAAGCTCACGTACAACCGCGCGAATCACGCGAACCTGCACGTGCACGGCTATCGCGAGAAGGGCAACATCAACACGCCGCTCGAACTCGCGATCATCAACGGCGTGGACCGCTTTACGCTCGCGATCGACGCGATCGACCGCGTGCCGGCGCTGCGCGGCGTCGGCGATCATACGAAGGAGTGGCTGCGCGGGCAGATCATCGAGCATCTCGCGTATGCGCACGCCGAGGGCATCGACAAGGAAGACATCCGCAACTGGACGTGGAAAGGCTGAGCGAGGACGCCATGCACACCGACGCTCAGGAGCAGACGATTCTGGTACTCAACAGCGGTTCGTCGTCGCTGAAGTTCGGGCTGTTCGCTCGTGCTGCTCGTGGCACTCATGCCGCCGATACCGCTCATGCCGACGATGACGAAGCGCTGCTGCTCGAAGGCGCGGCCGAAGGCATCGGGCGCGGCGACGGCCGCCTGCGCATCAAGGCGTCCGACGGCCGCGTGCTATTGCAGCAGGAGCAACGACTCGAAACGCAAACCGACGCGCTGCAAAAGCTCTCGCAAGTGCTCGCGCAGCAGCATCATGCGCGGCCCGTGGCGGTCGGGCATCGCGTCGTGCATGGCGGTCCGCACCTGCGCACGCACCAGCGGCTTACCGGCGAGGTGCGGCGCCGGTTACGCGAAGCGCTGCACTTCGCGCCGCTGCATATACCGCCGGCGCTCGCGTTGATCGACGAGGCGACGAAAATCTTCGGCGACGCCACGCACTTCGCGTGCTTCGACACGGCGTTCCATGCGACGCTGCCGCCGCGCGCGGCGCAATTCGCGTTGCCGCGCCGTTATGCGGATGCCGGCGTGATCCGCTACGGTTTTCATGGGCTTTCGTACGAATCGCTCGTCGCGCAGTTGGGCGCGGCGTTGCCGCCGCGCGCGGTGTTCGCGCATCTCGGCAATGGGTCGAGCGTCTGCGCGCTGCTCGACGGCCAATCGGTCGATACGTCGATGGGCTTGACGCCGACCGGCGGCATCCCGATGGGCACGCGCTCGGGCGACCTCGATCCCGGCGTGCTGCTGTATCTGATGCGTGCCGAAAAGCTCGATGCCGATGCCCTGGAAACGCTGCTCAATCGCCACAGCGGCCTGGCCGGTTACGCCGATGGCGAGAGCGACATGCAGGCGCTCGAAAAGCGCGCGGCCACCGGCGACGCGCAAGCCGCGCTCGCCATCGATGCGTTCGCGAGCGCGGTGCGCAAGGCGATCGGCGGCTATGCGGCGCTGCTTGGCGGGATCGATCTGCTCGTGTTCACGGGCGGCATCGGCGAACACAGCGCGCAGGTGCGGCGGCGCGTGTGCGAGGGACTCGCGTTTCTCGGACTGGCCGAAAATGATCCGAGCGGTCCGAACGACCTGGCGGGAAAGGTGAGGGTGCTGCACACCGAAGAGGAAAAGCAGATCGCGCGGCATTGCCGGGCATTGCTGCGCGACGAAACCGCGCAATCGCCTGGTGCGGGCCCGCGCTAGCGCGTTGCGGCGACGGTGCGATCCGTCACGCCGGTGACGCCGAACAGGCGCGCGACGTCTTCGAGCATCGCGCGCCGCTGGCGCGCGTCCCGCAGTTCGCCGGAAAGCGTCACGTGGCCGCGCCGGACCTTCACGCGCACGGCGTGCGGCGGGACGGCCGCGTCCCATGCAAGACGGCGAGCGGCTTCGGCGGCAATCTGCGCATCGCTGAGGCGAGCGCTTCGGCGGGCGGCGGAGCGCATGGACGGCATGAGTTTTCCACGAAAGAAACGCTGATCCCGCAACACTAGCAGATGCGACGGTTCCTGCCGCGCGTCGCGGACAGGGCACAGACAGGGCACCAGGCGCACACGGTTCGTCGCAATCGTCGCAATCGCGGGCGGATCGCGGGTATGCTCACGTTTCGTTCCAGAACAGTTCAGGCTCCTCGCACCATGTCCGATCTTCCCATCGACAATCCCTTCCTCGAATCCCTCGGCGTGCGTCTCACGCAATGGCGCGACGGTTACGCGGAACTGCTCATGCCGATCGACGCGAGCAAGCTCAACCGCCAGGGCGTGCTGCAAGGCGGCGCGATCGCGACGCTGCTCGACGCGGCGGCCGGCTACGCGGGGCTCTACGCGCCGCCTGGGCAGCCCCCTCGGCATGGCTTCACGCTGTCGCTGACCACCAACTATCTCGACAAGGGACTCGGCGCGTCGGTCACCGCGAAGGGCTTTCTGGAACGCGCGGGCCGCTCGATCTTCTTTTCGCGCGGCGAGGCCTGGGTGGACGGCCGGCTGCTGATCGCGAGCGCGCAGGGCACGTTCAAGTATGCGAGACGCACCTGAGGACACGCACCTGGGGAAACGCAGCGGATGAATCGGAGCCGGCGGAATCGACCGAAGCGGGCCGAACCAGGCCGCGCCTCGCCGGGCCTCACGATTGACGCCGCGCGCCGGTCCGGGCCGTTTATCATAGTGCCCACCCGACCGAACGCGCGGCTAGCCGCAGCAGGGCGCGCGCATCCACCACGAGACCCGGCATTCCCCCATGAACTCCATTCCCGACGCTTCTTCCCGTCCCTCGATCCGCGCGCTGACGGCGCTCGAAGGGCGCGTGCTCGGCGTGCTCGTCGAAAAACAGCACACCGTGCCGGACAGTTATCCGCTTTCGCTGAACGCGCTGACGCTCGGCTGTAATCAGAAGACCGGCCGCGCGCCGGTCATGAACGCGACCGAGGCCGAGGTGATGACCGCCATCGACGGATTAAAGCGTCTGAGCCTCGTGATCGAAGGCAGCAGCAGCCGCGTGCCGCGCTTCGAGCACAACATGAATCGCGTCTACGGTCTGCCGGGGCAGTCGGTCGCACTGTTGACCACGCTGCTGCTGCGCGGTCCGCAAACGGCCGCCGAGCTGCGCCTCAATAGCGCGCGCCTGCATGGTTTCGCCGATATCTCCTCGGTCGAGGCGTTTCTCGACGAACTGGCCGCGAACGATCCGGCGCGCGTCGTCAGGCTGCCGCGCATGGCGGGCGAGCGCGAGCATCGCTGGACGCATCTGCTGTGCGGCGAGGTCAGCGTGAGCGAGGCCGCGCTGTCCGCGGCCGAGGACGACAGCGTGCCACTTTCCGCGTTCGAATCGCTGAAGGCCGAACAGAAGCGCCTTGCCGACGAGGTGAGTCGGCTGCAGGCCGTCGTGCGGCGCATGGCGGGCGAGTTGGGGATCAGCGCCGACGATCTGTGAGCGGCGGGTAAGGAGAACGGTAAAGGCAAGGGCATGCGTCACGCGGCGCCGGCTGCCGCGTTTTCATGCCTTGCCGTCAATTGCCGTGATGCATCGCCTTCAGGTGCCGCCCTCATGGGTCACCTTCATGAGCCACATTCACGCATCGCGCCCGCGCGCCTTGTCCGCGAGCAGCGCGCGTTGCGTGCGATAGAAAACACGCGGCGGCACGTTCGGCGAATCCTCGGCGAGCCGGTCGAGTTCGATGCGGATCGAGGCCAGGTAGTGCGCGTCGCGCGCGTCGGCGTCGCCGGCAAACACCGCTTCGAGCCTGCGCCGCACAGCGCCATAGCGCGCACCGGCCGCGCGATGCTTTTCGGCGCGCCCGGCATAGCGCAGGAACGTCTGCAACACCGCGGATACCGCGGCCGTCACACTGACGAGCCCGACAAAAATCCTCATCCCGATCGACAACGGCGGCGTACTCAGCGACGCGAACACGGCCGTGCCGACGAATGCGCTCAACACCGTCACGAGCCAGCCGATGCGGCGCTCGCGCGCCGACAGCCGGTCGGCCATGTCGTAATGGCTCATCTGTGATTCGCGCGCGCGGCGAATCCACTTCAGCAGCAGCGCGTTTTCGTTGGCGGGGGGCTCGTAGTCGGGCAGGGTCGTCATGTTGCCGGGGTGGATAGTCGTTGCGGCGGTCGCGGTAACGGTGCACGGCCACGCGCAAGGCGGCCCGCACCGCAACGCACGCATCAATCGTAGGAAAACGAACCGCCGAATTTCTCGATGCGCTCCAGCGCCATGCCCGAGCCGCGCACGACGCAGGTCAGCGGCGCCTCGGCGACGAACACCGGCAGGCCGGTCTCTTCGGCGAGCAGGCGGTCGAGGTCGCGCAGCAGCGCGCCGCCGCCCGCCAGCATGATGCCGCGCTCGGCGATGTCGGCACCGAGTTCCGGCGGCGTTTGCTCGAGCGCGATCTTCACGGCCGACACGATCTGGTTCAGCGGATCGGTCAGCGCCTCGAGAATCTCGTTGCTCGACACCGTGAAGCTGCGCGGAATGCCCTCGGACATATTGCGGCCTTTCACTTCCATCTCCATGACCTCGGAGCCCGGAAACGCGGAGCCGATTTCCTTCTTGATCGCCTCGGCGGTCTGCTCGCCGATCAGCATGCCGTAGTTGCGGCGGATGTAGTTGACGATCGCGTCGTCGAACTTGTCGCCGCCGACGCGCACCGAGCCTTTGTAGACGATGCCGCCGAGCGAGATCACACCGACCTCGGTCGTGCCGCCGCCGATGTCGACAACCATCGAGCCGGTCGCATCCGACACCGGCAGGCCTGAGCCGGTCGCGGCGGCCATCGGCTCCTCGATCAGATAGACCTGCGAGGCGCCCGCGCTGTGCGCGGCCTCCTTGATCGCGCGCCGCTCGACCTGGGTCGAGCCGCACGGCACACAAATGATGATGCGCGGCGACGGCGCGAAGAGTCGCGACTCGTGCGCCATCTGGATGAAGCGCTTGATCATCTGCTGGGTGATGTTGAAATCGGCGATCACGCCGTCTTTCATCGGGCGGATCGCCTCGATGTTGCCCGGCACCTTGCCGAGCATCTGCTTCGCCTCGCGGCCGACGGCGAGGATGATCTTCTTGCCGTTCGGGCCGCCTTCCTGGCGGATCGACACGACCGAGGGCTCGTCGAGCACGATGCCCTTGCCGCGCATGTAGATGAGCGTGTTCGACGTGCCGAGGTCGATCGCGAGGTCGTTGGAAAAATAGCCGCGCAGAAAACCGAACATGCGTATTCCTGTCTTTGCGAAGTCGGGCGCGTGAGCGCCGCCGGGAGGCTGTCGGGGTCTGCCGCTTGTGGGCGGCGGGCGGCCCGATCGGGGCGCGCGAGAGGAAGAATAGCAGTTTCGGCCGGCGCGGCGGCATCCTCGCGCCGGCGCGCGGCCGATCTGCGGTCCTTATACAACGGCGGTAACGATTACCGCAGGCAACCCTGGCCGCTACCGCCCGCTCGCCGGGCCGAGCCGCCGCGCGATAGCCTCGCATGCCGCGAGCAGCGGCTCGATATAGCTCGTGCGCGCGTCAGCGCGGCGGCGGAACGTCGGCATGCTGATGCTCACGCAGCCGGCCACGCGTCCGTCCGGACCGCGAATCGCCGCGCCGTAGCAGCAGATCGACACCTCGTTTTCCTCGCGGTCTTCCGCGTAGCCGCGTTGCGCGGTAGCGTCGAGTTCGCGGCGAACCGCGTCGAGATCGGTGAGCGTGTGCTCGGTAAAACGCACGAGCGGCGCGTCCTTCAGCAGCGCCTCGCGTTCGGCCGTGCCGAGCGTCGCCATGTAAGCCTTGCCGACCGAACTCGACGTCAGCGAGACGCGCGTGCCGATGCGCGACGCCATCCGCACCGCGTGCGGGCTTTCGAGTTTTTCGATGTAGACCATCTCGCCCTGGCTCGGCACCGCGAGGTGGATCGTCTCGGCCGTGACGTCGCGTAGTGCCATCAACGCGTCGACCGCGGCGAGCCGCAGGTCCGAGCGCTCCCAGCTATGGCTCGCGAGGTTGATCAGCCGCGGGCCGAGGCCGAACGTGCTACCGCTGCCCGTCGCGACGATCAGCCCCTCGGCCTGCAACGCGGCCACGATGCGATGCACGGTCGGACGCGGATAGCCGCTTGCCGCGCTCAGCTTCGCGACGTTGGGCGGCGTCTGCGCATCGGCGATCAGTTGCAACACCGCGATGAACTTCGAGAATGCGGCCGCGCCGGCCACGGCTTTGCTGTCGGCTCCGGTGCCGATTTTTCCGGCGACGGCGTCGGCCGTGGCGGCGCGCGTGGCGGGACGGGAGCCCGGCTTTGAGGTGGGCTTTAAGGGGGGCTTTGAACCCGGCTTCGAAGCGGTTTTTGCCACGGCCTTCGAGGCGGTTTTTGCAGCAGGTCTGGACACGTTTTTTGCAGCGGAAGTCGGCATCGGACAGGAGCAGGGCGCGGGGAGGCCATTATGCCTTCATTCGCACGGCCGAACGATCGCGACGCCGCTTCATGCCGTCACGCGACGAGGTAGCCGCCGTCGACCGCGACGATCGCGCCCGTCATGAACGACGCCGCCGGCGTGCAGAGAAACACCGCAACCTGCGCGACCTCGTCGGGCGTACCCCAGCGGCGCAGCGGCGTGCGCTCGAGAATCGCCTGCGAGCGGCCGTCGTCGCTCTGCAGCGCCTCGGTGAGCGGCGTCGCGATCCAGCCCGGCGCGATCGCATTGACGCGGATGCCGTCGGCCGCGTAGGCGAGCGCGAGCGACTTGGTCAACTGCGCGACCGCGCCCTTGCTCGCGCTGTAGGCGGGCACGAGACCGCCGCCGAAAAAGCTCAGCATCGACGCGGTGTTTACGATGCAGCCGCCCGACGCCTTCAGCAAGGCGCGCGCGGCCGTGCAGACGCGCATCGTGCCATGCAGGTTGATGTCCATCACGCGCTCGAACACGTCGATCCGATGCTCGTCGCCACGGCTGATGACGCCCGCGCAATTGACCACGATGTCGAGACGTTCGAACGCGTGCAGCGCGGCGGCAATGTCGTCGTCCGAACGCACGTCGAGCGTGACGCGCCGGACCGCGCGGTTCAATGCGTCCGGCGCGCCTTCGGGCAACGGCACACCGGCTGCCACGACGTGTGCGCCGAGTTGCGCGAGCGCATTCGCGATTGCCGCGCCGATGCCGGAAAAACCGCCCGTCACGAATGCGGTCTTGCCTTCGAGTAGATCGTTCTGGAATGTCATGTGAGTCGCAGCTTCTGGAGGGTGGTCGGGCGAAGGTTCAGGTCGGTTGCGTCTCGATCGAACCGGACAGCGGCACGGGCGCCACTTCCCTGACGACGAACAGGTAGACGAGCGCCGCGGCGAACGCGACGCCCGCGCTGATCAGCAGCGCATTGACGAACGAGTGCGTCTGATCGACGACGATGCCCGTGATGACCGGCGCGAACGAGCCGCCCAGATAGCCGCCGAAGTTTTGCATGCTGCCGAGCGACGCCACCAGGTGGCGCGGCGCCGCGACGCTGACGAGCGCCCACGCGCTGCCGCTCGACAGGTTGACGAACAGCATCGCGAGCGACACGTAGACGATGGCGAGCGTCGTGCTCGGCGTGTACGCGGCCGGCACCGTGAACGCCGCGGCGCCGACGAGGCCGATGCACAGCGGCCACTTGCGACTGCGGATCGGCGCCATGCCGCGCTTGAGCAGGGCGTCGGCGATATAGCCGCTGCTCGCCATGCCGATCGTACCGAAGATATACGGAATCGACACGAGCCAGCCGGTGTGCGCAATGCTCAGATGCCGCTCGTTCTCGAGATAGCCCGGCAGCCACGTCAGATACAGCCACACCATGTAGATCACGCCCATGAAGCCGAAAATCATGCCCCACGTGTTGCGCAGCTTGAAGAGCGCGCCCCATTCGGCCCAGCTCAGACCCTGCGGATTTTCCGCGACGTTGGCGCCTTCGTTGAGGTGCGCGGTTTCTTCTTCCGTCAGCGCGATTTCGCTGCGATTGCGATAGACCATGTACCACGCCACCGCGACGATAACGCCGAGCACACCCATGATGACGAACATCGTTCGCCATCCGAAAGAAAGCATCAGCACGGTGAGCAGCGGCGGCGCGATCATCGGCGCGACGGTCGACGAGGAAATGAACGTGCCGATCGGTGCGCCGCGTTCGCGCACCGCGAACCATTCGTTGACGACCTTCGCGCCGGCGGGAAAGAGCGGCGCCTCGGCCACGCCGAGCACGACGCGCGCGCTCAGGAAGTGATTGAGCGTCTGAATGAAGCCGCCCGCGACCTGCGCGACCGACCATACGAGCATGCCGAGCCCGAGCATCACGCGCGAGCCGAAACGATCGAGCAGTGCGCCGACCGGCAACTGCGCGAACGCGTACGAAAGAGAAAACGCGGACAGCAGCAAACCCATCTGCGAGGCCGACAGATGCAGTTCCTCGCTCACCAGATGATTCGCGATCGACAGCGTGCTGCGATCGAGATAGTTGACGATGCCCGCAACCGTCAGGAAGACGACCGCGACCACCTGGATCCGTTTCAGACGCTGTGACTTCTGAAGCATGTTTGTCTCCTGCGCAAGGTGTCCTGCCGATGTAGGAATGGTGCTGCCATGCCGCGGTTTTTCTACAAGATTTTTCTGCAAGCTCGCCGGTGGGCGTCAATAGGTCGAGCGCCCTCCCGACAGATCGAAGATCGCACCCGTGCTGAACGAGCAGGAATCCGAACAAAGCCACAGCACGAGTTGCGCGACTTCTTCGACGGTGCCGAGCCGCTTCATCGGGCTCTTGTCGATCATCGTTTGCACGTGTTGCGGCGACATCTGTTCGAGCAGGGTGGTTTGCACCGCGGCGGGCGCGATGCCGTTCACGAGAATGCCGGTCTGCGCGAGCTCCTTGCCGAGCGATTTGGTCATCGCGATCACGCCGGCTTTCGCCGCGCTATAGGCGGACGCATTCGGCGTGCCTTCCTTGCCCGCAAGCGATGCAACATTGACGATGCGCCCGGCGTTCGCGCGCCGCATCGCCGGCACGACGAAGCGGCTCACGTGATAGGTGCCGAGCAGGTTCACGTCGATCACGCGCTGCCATTCGAGCGGATCGTATTCGTCGAGCGGCAGCGTCGGCCCCGCGAAACCCGCGTTGTTGACGAGGTAGTCGATGCGGCCGTAAGCGTCGAGCGTCGCGGCGAGCGCGGCCTCGATCGACGCGGGCTGCGTGATGTCGACCTCGAAGTGGCGAGGCACATCGGGCGTGTCCTCGGCGCCCGGCACGCGGTCCCAGTTGAGCGCTACCGCGCCATCGCGCGCGAAAGCCTCGCAGATCGCGCGGCCAATGCCGGTGGCCGCGCCGGTCACGACCGCGATGCGCCCGGAGAAATCGTATCGGGCGGCGCGGGTACGCATGGCGGGCGCGCTCATCGGATGAACTGGTCGACGTAGTCCTCGCCGAGACCGACCGCCGCGTAGTGCTTGCGGCACATGTCGATCTTCGTGAACACGTCCTCGTAGCCGGTGTAGTTGCCGTACGGGTCGCAATAGAACATCACGCCGTTGACCTGAAAATACGTGATCATTTCCTCGACGTCGTCGGGCACGTAGAGCGTATGCGTTTCGCCCGGCGGCTCGTATACGTAGCTGCCTTCGGTGGCGACCCAGTCGTGCTCCAGGTAACGCCAGCGGCCCTTGAGCACCATGCCGTGCACGCTCTGCGGATGACGATGACGGCTCAGCACGCCCGACTTGCGCACGCGCAGCAGATTCATCCAGTAACCCTGCGACGCATTCAGACACAGCGGCCGGAACGACACGTTTTCGGCTTGCGGCACCCACACGCGCTCATCGGTCGGAATGGCGAAGGGCACGACGATTTCCTGCTGCGCTTCCTTGGGGAACGGCAACTGGTACGGCGTCATCTCGGAGCGATTGGCCTCGGGCATGGGAGTTCCTTGTGAAATTACCGAATGTCCACAATGTGGATATTAAGTCCACGATATGGCTATTATCGGAACCGCTTCCGGTGAGGTCAATCCTGGGGAAATCACGGGGGCCGAGATGAAAAAGCGCGGAAAAAAGACCTGCGCAATCCTCGCCGCAAACGCGTGTGATGTACGGATAAGCCTGCAAAACAGGACTCGCGAGCGCCTTCTGCGGTGCTTTCAGATCGCTCACTATCTTTAAGACTGCTTTAAGTGGGGGCCACTACATTACGCATCCACCTCGTAACCCATCGCAACAATCTCCCACTATGACCACCAAGAAATATTGGCGCGGCAGCGCGGCAGTCTGCGTCGTACTCGCGATCGGCGGCGCCTATACGCTTAGCCATCGCAATGCCGATGCATCCGTCAGCGATGCGCAAGGCCCGGTGTCATCGCTGCGTGCGGCATCGGACATCATCGGGTCCCGTTCGTCCGCGCCGGACTTCTCCGGCATCGTGTCGCGCTATAGCCCGGCGGTCGTGCATATCGGCGTGAAAGAGGCCGCGTCCGTCGATGAAAACGGCGAACGCAAAAGCGGTGGCGAAGCGCTCGGTTCGGGCTTCATCATCAGCCAGGACGGGTACATCCTGACCAACAACCATGTCGTCGACGGCGCGAGCAGCGTGAGCGTGAAACTCACGGACGGCCGCGAATTCCGCGCCCGTGTGATCGGCAAGGACAAGACCACCGACGTCGCCGTGGTGAAGATCGAAGCGACGAATCTGCCGACCGTGAAGATCGGCAATCCCGACAACAGCAAGGTCGGCGAATGGGTGGTGGCAATCGGCTCGCCGTACGGCTTCGACAGCACGGTGACCTCGGGCATCATCAGCGCGAAATCGCGCTCCTTCTCGGACGACAGTCCTATCCCCTTTATCCAGACCGACGTGCCGGTCAATCCCGGTAACTCGGGTGGTCCGCTGTTCAATCTGAACGGCGAAGTGATCGGCATCAACTCGATGATCTATTCTCGCACCGGCGGCTTCCAGGGCCTGTCGTTCGCGATTCCGATCGACGCGGCCATGCACGTGAAAGACCAGCTCGTGAGTACCGGTCACGTGACTCGCGGCCGTATCGGCGTGGGCGTGCAGCCGCTTAGCGCCGAGCAGGCGAAGAAGCTCGGCCTCGATTCGGCGGCCGGCGCGCTGGTCGGCTCGGTCGATCCGAGCGGCCCCGCACAGGCGGCCGGCTTGCGGCAGGGCGACGTGATCGTCGCCGTGAACGGCAAGCGGATCGGCAACACGACCGAACTGGTCGGGCAGGTCGCGCAACTGTCGCCCGGTACCGACGCGACGCTCAACGTATGGCGCAATGGCGGCGAGCGCAAGCTGTCGATCACGGTGGGCGCGCAGTCGTCCGACGTGGCGTCGGCCGAACCGCGCATGCAGCAGGAGCCTCGGCAGCAACAGGGCCGTCCGCGTCTCGGCGTGGCCGTGCGTCCGCTCAGCGAAGACGAGCAGCAGGAAGCGTCGTTGCCGGGTGGCGTGATCGTGCAACAGGCCACAGGCCCAGCCGCCGAGGCCGGCATCGAGGCCGGCGACATCATCGTTGCGGTCGACGGCAAAGTGATTCACGGCGTCGAGCAACTGAAGCGCATGATCGCCCAGGCCGACGACAGTGTGTCCCTCACCGTCGTGCGCAATGGCGAAGAAGCATCGGTCGACGTCACGCTCGGCTGACCGGTTTGACCCTCCGGCGCAATGCCGGCGGCGGGCACGACGCCCAGGAAGCGCGCGTGCCTCGATCAATTGGGCGGATGCGCTCCGTTCACCTGTGAGGTTCGCTGCGACGTGCCTTGCACCGTAGTGGGCGGCACGTCGCCTGACGCATCAGGCGTACGAGGCGCATCGGGGCCGCCACCCAGTGCAACATACAGCGATACGCCATTCTGCAAAGCGGTCGCGCGCAACTGGATCAGTTGCTGCTCGGCCGAGAACAGATTGCGGCGCGCGTCCACGACCTCGAGATAGATCGAGATCCCGTTCTCATAGCGCAATTCGGCTGTTTCGGCGAGTTGCCGCTGCGCCTCGACGGCCTGCTCCTGCGCCGCGATCTGTTCCTTGTAGCGCTGCCGTCCGATCAATGCATCGGATACCTCACGAAATGCGTTCTGCACGGTGCGCTGGTAATCGGCCACCAGTTCGTCGCGCCGTGCGCGCGCCTGCGCCAGTTGCGCCTGACGTTGACCCGCATCGAAAATCGGCATGCCGACGAGCGCACCGACCGACCACGCCTGCTTGCCGGGCACGAACAGGTCGCCGAGTTCCGGCGACACGTAGCCGAAGCTGCCCGTCAACGCGATACGCGGGAAGAAGTTCGCGCGCGCCGCGCCGATATCGGCATCCGCCGCGCGCAGTTGCTGCTCGGCCTGCTGGATGTCGGGACGATTGACGAGCAGCCCGGACGGCAACCCCGGGTCGAGGTCGCCGAACTGCCTCGCGTCGGCGATCGGCGTTGCGAGCGGCAGCGTATCGCCAAGCGGTCCGCCGACCAGCACTTCAAGCAGATTGCGCTGCTGCGCGGTGGTCCGCTGCAACTCCGCGAGCTGCGTCTGCGCTTGCGTGACGAGCACGGCGGCCTGTTCGTAATCGACCGTCGACGTAACGCCCGCATCGAGCCGCAGCTTCGCGACATCGAGCGCATAGCGGCGCGTTTCGAGCGTACGCTGCGCGAGTTCGACGCCTTCTTCGCCCGAGCGGATCGCGTAGTAGTTCGCCGCGACGTTGCCGATCAGCGACAGACGAAACGCGCGTTGCGCCTCGACGCTCGCGAGATATCGGCGGCGGGCCGCCTCGCTCATGTTGCGCACGCGTCCCCAGAAGTCGAGTTCGAACGACGTCACCGCGGCTTGCACGTTGTACTGATTGAATTTGACCGATACGTCGGTGTTGTCGAACTCGGGGTCGATCGAGCCGAGCGGAGCCTTGGTGCGCGTGGCGCTCGCGTTGGCATTGACGTGCGGCAAACGCGCGGCGTTCTGGATGCGATAAAACGCCTGCGCCTGCTCGATGCGCGCCATCGACGCCGCGAGATCGCGGTTGTGCTGCAACGCCGCCTCGATCAGCAGCTTCAGTTGCGGATCGGCGAAGAAGGTTTGCCAGTCGATCTCGCTGGCGAGATGCGTGGTAGCCGGATTGACCGTCTCCATCATGTCGAAGTGATCGGCAATCGGCAGATCGGGCTGCTGATACCTCGGCGCAAAATTGCAGGCGGCCAGCGAACAGCAGAAAAGCGGAAGCATCAGGCGCGTAGGCAAGTTCCTGTAGGGTCGCTTACGCATCGCGTGACCCTCCGCTTAATTCTCCGGCTCCCGGCACGGGTGCCGACGCGGGTGTCGGAGAATCGTCGTCGTCGAGATCGACAGGCCGTTTCTTGCGGCTCAGCCAGCGGCGCGTAGCCACATAGAACAGCGGCGTGAAGAAGATGCCGAACAGCGTCGCCGTCAACATGCTGCCCATCACGCCGGTGCCGACCGCGCGCCGGCTCGCCGCGCCCGCGCCGGTCGCGAGCACGAGCGGCAGCATGCCGAGCACGAACGTGACGCTCGTCATCAGGATTGGACGCAGGCGCTGTTGTGCGCCGTTCTTCGCGGCCGTCATCGCATCCGTTCCTTCGGATTCCTCCTTGATGGCGAACTCCACGATCAGAATCGCGTTCTTCGCCGCGAGCCCGATGATCGTCACCAGCCCGATGTTGAAGTACACGTCCGCGGAAAGGCCGCGCAGCATCGTCAGCAGCACCGCGCCGATCACGCCGAACGGAATGATCAGCAGCACCGCCACCGGAATCGCCCAGCTCTCGTAGAGCGCCGCGAGCAGCAGGAACACGACCACGAGCGAGAGCCCGAGCAGCATGCCGATCTGGCCGGCCGCCTGTTTTTCCTCGAAGGCGGTGCCGGTCCATTCGTAGGTGAGATTGCCGGTCAGCACGTGCGAGGCGATACGCTCCATCTCGGCGATCGCCGCGCCGCTCGAACGGCCCGCAGCGGCCTGGCCCGACAGCGTCGCGGAGGGAAAGCCGTTATAGCGTTCGAGCTGCTGCGGCCCGGAAATCCAGCGCACGCGCGTGAACGCCGAGAACGGCACCATTTCGCCGCGGTTGTTGCGCAAGCGCAGCGAGGTCACGTCCTCGTCGCGCATGCGCTGCTCGGCATCCGCTTGCAGCAGCACGCGCAGTACATTGCCCTCGAATACGAAGTCGTTCACGTAGTTCGAACCGAACGTCAGCGCGAGCGCCTGATTGACCTGGCCGATCTGCAAACCGAGCGCGCGCGCCTTTACGCGATCGATATCGACGTAAAGCTGCGGCGCTTCGGGCATGCCCTCGGTACGCACGCCTGCGAGCAGGGGACTTTGCGATGCCTCGATCATCATGCGCCGCGCGGCCTGCTGCAGCGCTTCGCCGCCAACGCCGCTGCGGTCCTGGATCTTCATCGTGAAGCCGGTTGCATTGCCGAGCGATGGAATCGGCGGCGGATCGAGCGCGAAGATGACGGCCTCGGGAATCTGCCGGAACGCGGCATTTGCGCGGCGCACGAGCGCGCTGGCCGAATTCGCCTCGCCGGAGCGTTCGTTCCAGGGCTTCAGATCGACGAACGACATCGCCGCCGATTGCCCCTGGCCGAAGAAGCTGAAGCCGGTTACCGAAGCGACGTTGCGCACCTGCGGCTGTCGCCGCAAGAACGCCTCGACCTGATCGACCGCGCGTTGCGTGCGCTGCTCGGTGGAACCCGGCGCGCCGGTATACGTGACGAAGATATGCCCCTGATCCTCGGTCGGCAGAAAACCGGTCGGCAGGCGTACGAAGAAATACGCGGTGATTACGCAGGCCGCGACGAACACGAACAGCCAGCGCAACGGCGAGCGCAGCATCGAATCGACGCCGCCGATATAGCGGCCGGTGCCCGCGTCGAGACCGCGATTGAAGCCGTCGAATACCCGCTGCAGTAGACGCGAGGCCGCGTTTTTCGGCGGCCCGCTGGCCTCTTCGCTGCGCAGCAGTGCCGCGCACAAGGCCGCGCCGAGCGTGAGCGCCAGCAGCGTCGAGAGCGTGATCGACACGGCCAGCGTGACCGAGAACTGCCGGTAGATGCCGCCCGTCGAGCCGGGGAAAAACGCCATCGGAATGAACACGGCGACGAGCACGAGCGTACTCGCGATCGCCGCGCCCGAAATCTGGCCGATCGCCTTGACGGTCGCGCGCGGCGCGCTGAGTTTTTCCTCGCGCATGATGCGCGCAACGTTTTCGACGACGACGATCGCATCGTCGTTGAGGATACCGATCGCGACGACCATGCCGAACAGCGACAGGATGTTGATCGACAGCCCGAACAGATAGAGCCCCGCGCAGGTGCCGATCAGTGCGATCGGTACGACGATCGTGGGAATCACGGTCGCGCGCCAGTCCTGCAGGAACAGGAACACGACGACGGTCACGAGCAGCAGCGCCTCGACCATCGTCTGCATGACGCCGTGCACGGAAGTCGTGATGAACGGCGTGGTGTCGAACGGCACGGTCCACGTCATGCCGCGCGGGAAGGTTGGCTCCAGCTCGGTCATGCGCTGGCGCACCGCCCTGGCAACCGCAAGCGCATTGGCACCGCTCGCAAGCTGGATCGCGATGCCGGCCGACGCCTTGCCGTTCACGGTCAGCCGGTTGCCGTAGCTGTCGTTGCCGAGTTCGACGCGAGCGACGTCGCCGAGGCGCACGGTCGAACCGTCCGGATTGGCGCGCACGATGACCTCGCGGAACTGCTCGGGCGTCGAGAAGCGGCTTTGCGTGACGATCTGTGCAGTGAATTCGGAGCCCGGCGCGATCGGCTGGTCGCCGAGGCCACCGCCCGCGGTCTGACTGTTCTGTTCCTGGACCGCCTGCAACACCTCGCTCGCGGAGAGACCGAAGCCCGCGAGCTTGCGCGGATCGAGCCAGATTCGCATCGCGTACGACGAGCCGAAAAGCTGCACGTCGCCGACGCCGTCGATGCGGCGCAACTCGTTGACGATATTGTTCGACGCAAAGTTGCCCATCGCGACCGCGTTGGTGGCGCCGTCGGTCGCCTGCAGCGCGAGCAGCATCAGGAAGCCGGATGAAGCCTTGGTCACGCTCACGCCGATCTGCCGGACTTCGAGCGGCAGACGCGGCTCGACACGGCTCAGGCGGTCCTGCACCTGGCTGCGCGCGATGTCGAGATTGGTGCCGGGCTTGAGCACGACCGTGATCTGCATCGTGCCGTTGGCGCGGCTCACCGACGACATGTAGAGAAAATTCTCGATGCCGTTCATCTCGTCCTCGATGATCGAGGTGACAGTGCGTTCGAGCGTGCGCGCATCGGCGCCGCTGAAGACCGCCGAGATGCTCAGCGATGGCGGGGCAACATCGGGATACTGCTCGACCGGCAGCAGCGCAACCGCGATCCCGCCGAACAGCACCGTGAAGAGGGCGATGACCCACGCGAAGACCGGACGGGCGACGAAGAATCGATTCATCGGCGGGCCCGTCAGTGCGTGATCGAAGCGGCGGCGGGCGACGCTGGTGGCCCGTCGGTCACGGGCCGTGCCTCGACGCGCTGACCCGGCTGCACCTTCTGCCAGCCATCGACGATCAGACGCTCGCCGGCCTTGAGCCCATCGCGCACGGTCCAGCGGCCTTCGCCCTGTTCGCCGAGATCGACGTTGCGGCGAACCACGGTGCCGTCGTCGGCCACGAGCGCGACGCTCGCCACGCCGTTATCGAGCTGCACCGCGCGCTCGGGAATGCGGATGCCGCGCAGATTGCCCGCCGCGATGATGCGCCCGCGCACGAACTGCCCCGGCAATAGCGTGCGCGCAGGATTGGCGAATTGCGCGCGCACGGTCTGCGTGCCGGTGGACGGATCGACGACGAGATCGGCGAAGTCGAGAAAGCCGCGCTCGCTGTAGACCTGGCCGTTGGCGAGAATCAGTTGCACCTCGACGTGCTTCATGTCGGTCGGCTTGCGCGCGCCCGACTGGATCTGCTGCTCGATGTCGAGGATTGCTGTGTTCGACTGCGTGAACACGGCGTTGATCGGCGTAAGCTGATTGACCTGGGTGAGCAGGGTGGCCGCGCCCGCGCTCACCAGCGCGCCTTCGGTGACGAGCGCGCGGCCCGCGCGCCCGGCGATCGGCGTGCGCACGATGCAGCGGTCGAGCCGTAGCTGCGCCAGCGAAACGGCTGCCCGAGCATCGGCAACGTTGGCCTGGGCCTGCTGCTGCGTCGCGAGCGCGGCGTCGTATTCCTGCGCACTCACCGCATGGCGGCCGACGAGCGGCTTGAAGCGATCGACAACCGAAGCCGCGTTGTCGCGTACGGCGGTCGCACGCGCGAGTGCCGCCTGCGCCTGCTGCAATTGTGCGCGATAGTCGCTGGGGTCGATCTGAAACAGCGGCGCGTTGGCCGCTAGGTCCGTGCCTTCCTGGTAGAGCGTGCGCTGAACGATACCGTCGACGCGTGCGCGAATCTCCGCGGTGCGCACCGCCTCGATACGGCCGGGCAGTTCGACCACATCGGCGACAGGCGTAGTCGAGATCGTTTCGACGAGCACGGGGAGCGGCGGCATCGATGCGGCGGTGGGGGCTTCCTGCCGGTCGTTGCAACCGGCAACGAGTAGCGGCAAACCCGCGATCAGAAGCAGTACGGCACGACTACGCAGACGGTATGCGGAGCAGAGCAAGAGAGACTCCTCGGTGAAGGCACTACTCTTTTTACGCGTGAGATCGACTACGGTTTAACGGCGTTATGCTTGATTGCGCCAGGCGCTATTGAACGGGCGGACACGACAATGCCCGAAAAGATTTCCGTTGATCGTACATTGTCTGGATAACTTGTCAATTTATTTTGGGTGTTGCGAGTTGAATAAACTCGCAACAGGAGAGATGTCATTGAATTCACAATTAAGTAAATTTCACAAGAAACGACAATGAATTCACAAATGAGAACTTTGCATGACGATGCTTTTTAAATGGATTTCTGTGAGTTTTTTCTCGCATGCAAATGGCACGCCACCCGAGCAGCTAAATACAGAAGTGTGCCGACAAATAGCGTGGCCAGTGCCCAGTAGAGCAGCAGGACGAGTACTTCCATATCGTCGGGATTGGCAAGCTCGTCGTTGCCTGTAGCAGACAGAAGCGATGAACCTATCCACCGAGTCCGGCATATTGAAAGGCAATCTGTCGATTACATAGGTCAGTTGCCATCCGCCAATCATGGATAGCGCAACGAGAACCGGAGCGGCCAATATCTTCGTGGCAATTTTTCTCATATATTTTGCAGCGGTACGGAAACCGGTCAATGTGCCTCTTATATTGATTCAAAAAACTGCCTGGCTGGATTTACCGTTCATTGACGCGTCGACAACGGCACTCCTGCTTTCAAGCAGCAAGTCGTGGAGTGCGCAGAGTAGGGCAAGGTAGAGATAAGAAAAATCGGAAAACTCTGAAAAATTGCAGAGCTAAGTATTCTGCCGATTTCGGTTGAACGACCAACCTCATAAGAAGCACAAGAAAAAGAGCCAGGCGCAGCACTTTCCGCAAACGCCCGGCCCCCCAATCGCTCACCGGCGCCGCTCCGGATTCCGCAGCGCCGAATGATTGCGCCCATACGACAGATAAATCGCCATCCCGATCACGAGCCACACGACGAGCCGCAACCATGTAATGAGCGGCAGCCCCACCATCAGCAGCAGACAGAACAGGATGCCCAGCACCGGCACGACCGGCACGCCGGGCACGCGGAACGGGCGCATCGCGTTCGAATCGCTGCGGCGCAGATAGATCACCGCGCCGCACACGAGGATGAACGCGAACAGCGTGCCAATGCTGACCATCTCGCCCAGCACGCCGATCGGCGTCAACGCGGCGACCACCGCAACGACCGCGCCGATCAGCATCTGGCTCAGATACGGCGTCTGCAGACGCGGATGCACGTTCGCAAAGAGCGGCGGCAGCAAGCCGTCCTGCGACATCGTGAAAAAGATGCGGCTCTGTCCATAGAGCAGCACGAGAATCACGGTCGTCAGCCCCGTCAGCGCGCCGATCTTGATCAGGATCGCGAACCAGTTCAGGCCGATCGCGTCGACGCCTTTCGCGATCGGATCGGGAACGTTCAGATCGGCGTAGGGCACGAGCCCGGTGAGCACGCCCGCAACGAGGATATAGAGCACCGTGCAGATGACCAGCGAACCGAGGATGCCGATCGGCATGTCGCGTTGCGGCTGTCGCGCTTCCTGCGCGGCAGTGGACACCGCATCGAAACCGATGAACGCGAAGAACACCACGGCCGAGCCGCGCAGAATGCCGCTCATGCCGAAGCTGCCGAACTGCCCGGTATTGGCCGGAATGAACGGATGCCAGTTTTCGGGCTTGATGAAGAACACGCCGATCGCGATGAACGCCACCACCACCACGAGCTTGATCGCGACCATCACGTTGTTGAGCCGCGCGGATTCTTTGGTGCCGAGCACGAGCATCGTCGTGAGGATCGCGACGATGAGCACGGCCGGCAGATTGACGAGGCCGGTGACGCTCGAACCGTCGGCGAGCTTGACGACGGTGCCGGGCGCGGCGGCGAGAGCCGGTGGAATGTTGATGCCCACGTTGCGCAGCAGACTCACAATATAGCCCGACCAGCCGACCGCGACGGTCGCCGCGCCCATTGCATATTCGAGGATCAGGTCCCAGCCGATGATCCACGCGAAGATCTCGCCGAGCGTCGCATAGGTGTACGTGTAACTGCTGCCGCACACGGGCAGCATCGCCGCGAGTTCCGAGTAGCACAGGCCGACGAACGCGCACGCGATGCCGCCCAGCACGAACGACAGCGTGATGCTTGGGCCTGCGAATTGTGCGGCGGCCGTGCCGGTTAGCACGAAAATGCCCGCGCCGATGATCGCACCGATGCCCATTGCCGTGATGCTGGCCGCGCCGAGCGTTTTCGACAGCGCGTGGGCGCCTTCCACGTCGGCGCTTCCGACGATATCGGCGATGGTCTTGCGCGCCATGTAATTCGTATTGGCCATGATGATCGTCCCGTTCAGATGATGATGGGTCACGAACCGGCCCGGCTTGCGTCGGCTCGCGAAGCACGGCAAACAACATCCGTTCCCGAGGAACGGCAGCGGTAAAGCAGAAGCAAGCCCGATGGAAGAAGGTTGAATTCAGTGTATGCCGGATTAAAAGCAAAGGGAAATATCCGCAGGTTTTATCGACAGCGAAAAGACGCGGGAGATGTTCTCTCGTGGCGTATTTGATGCACGGCAAGAATCTGGATTCGCGGATTGCGATTACAAGCTCTCCTATCGATTAAGTGGATTATTGCAATGTGCACTTGCGGAATTCACGGAAAGAAGAGAGTGCGCGATCCTTGTTATAGCGGAACACATGGGTGCGCCCGCAGCGCAGCACTACGCAACGATCGTGACAGGCGGCTTCAAGAACGAGTGAAGCAGCAAGACACGACTGCTACCTTCGTGCCTGACGCGCTATCGCGATACCGGTCTTCGCAACGGACTGAAGCACGAAACCATCCGTCGTCTCCTCACCATCAACACACGTCGCGACCGCTGCGGCATGCGCCGCGAAACACGGTAAAGCGTTTTCCCCATTACTTTACGAATACCTGACACCTTCACGCCCCAGTCATGTTTATTAAACGAAATCGTTATATTTCACACTGATAATGCCGCCCATCGCGATATTCCAAATGGATTGCGCTGCCTTTTCGTAACCGGACCGGGAGACCGTTCCAGTTGGCGAGGCCGTTGTCCGCCCAGTTTATTCATGTAGTTTCAGATCAATAAGAATGAATTAACGGAATCTGGCGGCGTAACGTACGCCGGATATTTTATTTTTAATAGGGCAATTGGGTATGTTAAATAAAATACGGCTTGGGGCGGTAGGAACACTTACCACATTAATCCTGGCGGGGTGCGGGGGCAGCACGAACAACACGGCTCCGTCGTCGCCGTCATCGCCGCAGGGCGGATCGCCGACCTCGCCTGGCGGGTCGACCACGACGCCGCCGTCGGGTGGCTCGACGACCCCGCCGGTCGCGCAGTCGCTGACGCAATACGTCAATCCGCTGATCGGCACGGCGCCGGGCACTTCGCCGACGCCGACTGCGCACGGCGCGGGAGGCAACACGCTGCCGGCGGCCGGACTGCCGTCGGGCATGGTGCAGTGGGGGCCCGATACCAATACGACGCCGGCTTCCAGCTCCACCGCCGAACCGGGTTCGCCCTCTGGCTACTACTACGACCTCAACTCGATCGCGGGTTTCAGTCTGACGCACATGAGCGGCACCGGCGGGCAGGGCAACGACGGTGAAATTCCGTTTGTCGCGACCACCAGCCTCGCGAATCTGACGCCGACGTTCTCGCACACGAACGAGACGGCCAAGCCCGGCTACTACGCCGTCGCGCTCGACAACTCGGTGAAGGTCGAGCTGACCGCCACGCTGCGCACGGGCTTCGGGCGCTTCACGTTCCCGGCGAACAACCCGGCGTTCATCCATATCGACACCACCCGCACCAATACGCTGCAATCGACGACGGGTCAGATTACCCAGATCTCGAGCACCGAAGTCGCGGGCTATACGGTGGGCGGCAATTTCGAAAGCTCGTCGAGCCGCGTGCCGGTTTACTTCTACGCCGAGTTCAGCCAGCCGATCCAGTCCTCGACGGTCAGCGCCGGCGTTGCCGACCTGTCCTTTGCGCCGGGCGCGCAAGTGCTCGTGAAGGTCGGCATTTCGTACGTCAGCATGGCCAATGCCAAGCAGAATCTCGACACCGAGAATGCCGGCTGGGACTTCGACGGCATCAAGAATGCCGCCGACACGGCCTGGAATCAGCGCCTCAGCACGATCGCCATCACGCCGAGTTCGAGCGACTCGATGACCAACTTCTACACGGCGCTCTACCACGCGCTGTGGGCGCCGAGCATCTTCAGCGACACGAACGGCCAGTACCTCGGCTTCGACGGTACGGTCCACACGGTCGCCAACGGCCAGAACGCGCAGTACACCGGCTTCTCGAACTGGGACGTCTATCGTTCGCAGATGCCGTTGCGCGCAATGCTGTTCCCGACCGAGACGAGCGACATGGTGCAGTCGCTGCTCAACGACGCGGACCAGTGCGGTGCGATTCCGCGCTGGGTCAACGACAACTACGATTCGGGCACGATGGTCGGCGACGGCGGCACGAACATCGTGGCGACCGCGTACGCGTTCGGCGCGCAGAAGTTCGACACGACCGGCGCGCTGAATCACATCATGGCGCAGCTGAACACGAACAACCTGGCCGTGTGCAAGAACTCGGGCGGCAGCACGATCGGCGTGAACGGCGGGCGGTCGACCTATCTGAAGTTCGGCTACATCACGTCGGGCGAAAGCGCGATCGCGTCGTCGAGCCTCGAATACAACCAGACCGATTTCGCCGCCTCGCAATTTGCGGCCGCGCTCGGCAACACGTGGATGGCGAAGCAGGCGCTGGGCCGTTCGGCCGGCTGGCAGTACTCGATCGACACCGCCGATACGCCGCCGCTGCTCACCGCGCGTACGACGGGCGGGGCATACACGAACGAAACCCAGAGCAGTACTGACAATTACGAGCAAGGCAGCGCGGAGCAGTACACGTGGATGGTGCCCTGGAATCTTTCCGGACTCGTCTCGCTGCTCGGTGGCAACAGCACGGTGCAGACACGCCTCGACACCATGCAGACCCAGCTCAATGCCGGCAACGGGTCGCCTTACCTGTACATCGGCAACGAGCCCTCGTTTGCGATTCCCTGGGTGTACAACTGGGCTGGCGCACCGTCCAAGACGTCCGACCTGATTCAGAAAATCGTCACGACGCAGTTCGCGGCGACGCCGGGCGGTCTGCCGGGCAACGACGATATGGGCGCGATGTCGAGCTGGTATGTCTGGGCGATGATCGGCATGTATCCGGAAGTCCCCGGCGTGGCGGGTTTCGCATTGCATAGCCCGCAGGTTGCAGCAGCCACGATCACGCTGGAGAACGGCAAGCAGATCAAGATCACGGCTCCTGGCGCACCGAACTCGAACTACGTGCAGTCGCTGATGGTCAACGGCAAGGCGGCCAATGCGCCGTGGCTGTCGTTTGCCGACGTCTCGAACGGCGGCTCGCTCGCCTATTCGATGGGCAGCTCGGCATCGAGCTGGGGTACCGATCCGTCCAATCCGCCGCCGTCGTTCGGTCTGCCTGAATACACGAGCCTCGCCGACGCCTTCAACAACCAGGGCTTCAGCCTCGACGGCAGCAGCGCTACCGCCGGTACCGGCGCGGCATTCGACGGCAGCCTGAACAGCCTGTCGACGACGGCCCTCGTGGCAGCGATCGGTTCGTCGGGCAGCGTGACGACGCTCGGCGCAACGTTCTCGTTGCCGGTCAACCTGACGCAGAACCAGCAGTCGCTCGATAACGTGGTCGTGGCCGGTCAGACGATCGACATGCCGGCCGGTTCGAAGGGTTCGAGCCTCGTGTTCCTCGGCGCATCGGGCAACGGGCCGAGCACCGGCACGGTGACGGTCCACTACACGGACGGCACGAGCCTCTCCGCATCGCTGACGCTCGACGACGGCACGTTGAATGGCGGCGGCGGCACGCTGACGAATACGGCCGCGGTGACGATGACCTATCGCAACAACGCGTCGGGTGCCCGTGACAACACGAAGAGCTATCTGTTCTCGCAGGCGATCGCGATCGACCCGACCAAGATCGTGCAGAGCGTGACGCTGCCCGCGAATGTCAGCGCCGGCAAGATGCACGTTTTCGGCATCTCGGTAGCGGGCTGATGGAAATACGCGTATCCGGCCATGATGACGGTTTGATTGACGTCATGACGGCGGGATGCGCGGTTCGATGAATCGATCGTTTCGGGTTGCGGGGTTGTCCTGGAATGTGTGGCGAGGATGGTCGATTCAGGTATTGATGGACAAACGAACGCCCGCGTATAGCGGGCGTTTTACTTTCTGCCATGTTTTTCGCGGGCGGTAGCTACTGTTCTACGACGAAGCGCTTTCAGCGAACCAATGCCGTGGTGTCATAGTGCCGGTGGCGTGGTTGCTCCGCTATTGGGCAAAGGCCACGAAAGACTGCGAAGTCGCGTCATTGACTGGATGGCGACAAAGTTGACCGGGAAGCTGAACCGGAAATCCCCTCGCATCAAAACAGATGCCGGATCCCCGCACCATAGGTGCTGCCCGAAGGATGCGCGGAAATCCTGTCGTACGAATACACACCATAGACATCCGTGCGTTTCGAGAGATAGTAGTCGTAGCCGATCGATCCCGTGTTATGCACCGAATCCTGGTTTGATGACGCGCTCTGCCGGGTGGTGGCCCATGAGGCGAGTATGTACGATACCGCAGTCACCGGAACGGATACGCCGAGCTGGTACGTATGCGTGCCAATGTGCGAAGTCGTGGTATTCGTGGTCTGGAGTGTGCCGTAGAACTTCGCGAACTGCGCGTTATAGGTCGCACCCGCGAGGTAGAGCGTTTGATCCACCCCAGGAGAATTCGGCGCCCCTCGCACCCGCTGAGCCGAAAACGCGGCCTGCACAGGCCCATGCTCGTAGACGAGGTGCAGGCCGAGATTGTCGCGCCCCTGCTGACCCGTCGCGCTGCTGACCGAATACTGAACGACACCCGTTAGCCCGTAGAACGAAGGCGAATAGTAGCCGAGCGTATTGCCCCAGACGGTATCGCCGATCACCTGTCCGTTGTAGCCTGCCACGTACGACTGCACGACGAGCGGCGAAAACACGACGGACGATCCGAACGGATTGAGCATGCTCTGGTTCAGATACGTCTGCGTCGTCTGCAGGCCGAACTTGACTGTCCCGTAGGTGTCGTTTGCCAGCCCCACATACGCGTTACGCGAGAACAGGCCATCGGTGGTGTTGCGGCCCATCTGGCCGGTATTGGGCCGAAAAAAGCTTTCGAGCTTGAAAATGACGCGAGTCCCGCCACCCAGCGCCCCATTGCCGCTCATGCCCCAGTATGAGGTCGTGAGTCCGCCGCCGCCCATCTGAACCGTCCCCTTCGGTGTCGTGCTGAGCTTCGACTGGGTAACGTACGTGCCGATCAAACCGTACAGGTTAACCGACGACGAATCGTCGCCTGAAAGCGTGGCCGCATGCGCATCGCCCACACACATGGCAAGAGAGGCACAGGCGAGAGAGGCAACGCTGATTGCACGAAGCTTTCCGGATCCCGGGCTTTGATTCATGATTTGTCATCCTGATTAATTGTTATTTTTTCGACACCTGTCCGGGGCGTCGGCCACGAGCCGCACCCCGATGACAGGATCGAAACGAAGAGATAAGGTGGATCGGAGCGACGACAGTACCGGCTGAAGCGGATACGCCCCGATGCCGCGAAAACCCGCTATGCCGCCGGCACGGAAGATTCGTCCATCGCGCCCTTCGTCTCCGGCATCAGGAATACGACGGCCAGATACACGAGGCTGACGAGCGCGCTGACCGTAGCCAGCGTCATCGGCAGGGCGCCGACGTCGGTCGCGAGCAGCGAGACGAGGGTCGGCATCGAGCCGCCGATGGCAAAGCCCACGTTCCACGAGATGGCGGTGCCACTCGAACGGATCGCAGTCGGAAAGCGCTCATTGAGCACGATCACGAGCGGTGAATAGCAGAACGTGCCGATGGAGCTGAGTGCAATCGTATAGACCGCGATTGCGCCGATTCCCTCGGCATGGGTCAACCCGAGGTACAGCAAGGGGATCGACACCAACGAGATCAGGCCGTAGAAAAGCATCGCGCGCCGCCGGCCGATGCGGTCCGTGAGCGCGCCCGCCAGCACCGACGTCAGGCTCACGCACACGGCGGACACGCTCAGGATCATACCCATCGTGGTGTGCGGTACGTGATTGACGATCTTCAGGAATGTCGGCAGGTAACCCGAAGTGAGATACGACAGGCCGCCGCCGGCGAGGGTCAGCAATACGCACCCGACCGTGATGCCCACGAAGCCGCCGCTCAGCGCACTGGCCTTCTTCTGCGGCCTCGTCGGTTCCGCCCGATGTTGCGCCGCAAGTGCGAGCCACAGCGGCGACTCCTGAAGGCGCGTGAAAACGAACAGGCCAAGCAGCGAACTCGCGAGGCCGGAGAAAAACATGATGCGCCAGCCCCACGCCGTGAATGCCGCGGGCGGAATCAGGGCACTCACCAGCACGAAGATAAGGGAGGCGAAGAGCTTGCCGATGCCGGAGCCGCCACCGCAGATGATCCCGGAAGCCAACCCCCGGTACTTCGGACCGATCGATTCGGTGCCGAGCGTATGGGTGGCCGCAACCATTCCGCCCATATATACGCCCTGAATCAGGCGCAACAGCAAAAAGAGCATCGGCGCGAGGATGCCGATGCTCTGATAGGTTGGGATCGTGCCCATGAGTGCCGTCGATACGCCCACCCCGACGGATGCGACCACCAGCGTCTTCTTGCGGCCATGACGATCCGAGTACCGGCCGAACAGATAGCCGCCGACCGGACGCATGATCAGCGTCGCCGTGAAAGCACCGTAGACTGCGGCCAGCGAGAGCATCTGCCGCGACGAGTCGAAGAATACCGTGGCGAGTATCGGTGCCACGTACAGCAGGATAAAGAGGTCGAAGAGGTCGAATGCCCAGCCAAGACAGGACATCGCAACTGCCTGCGATTTCTGCCAGGGGGTGAGTACGAGACCCGCGGCTTGGGTAGGCGCGGATTGCACGGGGATGTCTCCTTGTATTATCGATGAGTGAAGTGGCGGGCCCGAGGGGCCTGAGAGTCACGGCACGTTGCCATGCCCGCCACGAAATCCAGGCAGTGCGGGAAAAACTGTTCAGGTTTCCTCTGGCCAGTACAGGCGCATCGGATTATCGACCAGCAGGCTCTTCTGAAGCGCTGCCGTCGGCGCGATCTGCGGAATGAAGTCGACCAGCAGGCCATCGTCGGGCATGTGCGCGGTCAGGTTCGGATGCGGCCAGTCAGTACCCCAAAGCACGCGATCCGGGAAAGTTTCGACGAGGCGGCGGGCAAACGGCACGACGTCGCGATAGGCCGCGCGCTGACCATCCAGCGCAGCCGGACCGGAAACGGAAAGACGCTCCGGGCAAGTGACCTTGGACCACACGTTCGGGTTCTCGCGCATGAAGCGCACGAAGAGCTCGAATTCGGGACCGTCGACCGGCTTCGTCACATCCGGGCGCCCCATGTGGTCTACAACAACGGTAGTCGGCAACGAGGTGAAGAAGTCCCACAACTCCGGGAGATCCGGTGCCTCGAAATAGATCACGACATGCCAGCCGAGCGGAGCAATGCGGTGAGCCATTTTCAGCAGTTCATCGGCAGGCGTGATGTCCACGAGACGCCGAACATAGTTAAAGCGCACACCGCGCACGCCCACGTCGTGCAGGCGTTGCAGTTCCGCGTCGGTAACGTCGAAAGGCAGCGTGGCGACGCCCCGCGCACGCCCATTCGAATGAATCAGCGCATCGACCATCGCGCGATTGTCGGACCCGTGGCAGGTCGCCTGAACGACCACGTTGCGTGCAAAGCCGAGATGATCGCGCAGCGCGAAGAGCTGTTCCTTCGAGGCATCGCACGGCGTGTACTTGCGTTGCGGTGCGTACGGGAACTGCTCGCCCGGACCGAACACGTGGCAATGCGTGTCCACGGCGCCGGCGGGCAGGGCGAATAGCGGGCGGCTCGGGTTTTCCAACCAGTCGAGCCAACCCGGCGTTTTCTCGAAGGGACCCGTGGTGATTCTGGAATTCATGCTGGACATGTGCGTCTCCTCAATCAACGTAGCGGAGGCCGGCTTTCGCCAGCGGCTCGCGCATGCCGTACATATCGAGCCCCAGCACGCCGCTGGCGAGCTTTTCGCGTTTGCCCGCTTCATTGGCCTCGCGCGACCTCGCGGCTTCGAGTGTCTCTTGCGCGATACCGCGCGGCACACAGACCACGCCGTCGTCGTCGGCCACGATCACGTCACCTGGCGTGACGAGCGCACCGGCACACACCAGCGGGATGTTCACGGAACCGGGCGTGGCCTTGATCGTCCCCTTCGCGCTGACGAAACGGCTCCAGACGGGAAACTGCATCTCCGTGAGCGTCCTGACGTCACGCACGCCCGCGTCGATCACGAGCGCGCGCGCGCCGCGCGCCTTGAAGCTGGTCGCCAGCAGGTCGCCGAAATAGCCATCCGAGCACTCCGCCGTGACCGCGGCAACGACGATATCGCCCGGCTGGATCTGTTCGGCCACGACGTGGAGCATCCAGTTGTCGCCCGGTTGCAACAGGACGGTGACGGCCGTACCGGCAACCTGGGCGCCGGCATAGATCGGACGCATATACGGCTTCATGAGACCGACACGGCCCATGGCCTCGTGCACGGTGGCACAGCCGTAGCTTGCGAATGCGCCGGCAAGCGCCGGCTCCGTGCGTTCGATATGGCGATGTACGACGCCGAGTTCAAACATTCTGTTTCTCCTTCTTTTCGAGTGCCGCGTCCAGACGCGGATAGACACGGCGCGCGTTACCTTCGTAGACCTTGTAACGCTCCTCCGCACTGAGGTTGAGCGTCGCCTCGATGTAGCGCCGCGTATCGTCGTAGTAATGGCCGGTTTCCGGATCGATCCCACGAACCGCGCCGATCATCTCGGACGCAAAGAGGATGTTATCGACGGGAATGACCTTCGTGAGCAGGTCGATACCGGGCTGGTGATAGACGCAGGTATCGAAGAAGACGTTGTTGAGCAGATGTTCCGTGAGCAGCGGCTTTTTCAGTTCCTGCGCGAGACCGCGATAGCGTCCCCAGTGATAGGGTGCAGCGCCGCCGCCGTGCGGGATCACGAACCTGAGCGTCGGAAAATCACTGAACAGATCGCCCTGAACCAGTTGCATGAATGCTGTCGTGTCGGCGTTGATGTAGTGCGCGCCCGTCGTGTGAAAGCATGCGTTGCACGAGGTCGAGACGTGGATCATTGCGGGAACGTCGAGCTCCACCAGCTTTTCGTACAGCGGATACCAGTGCCGGTCCGTGAGCGGCGGCGAAGTCCAGTGACCGCCCGATGGGTCCGGATTCAGATTGACGGCAACGAATCCGTAGTCCCTCACGCATCGTTCGAGCTCGGGAATGCACGAGCGCGGATCGACGCCGGGCGACTGGGGCAGCATGGCCGCGCCGATGAAATGAGCGGGGAAGAGCGCCGAGACGCGATGGATCAGTTCGTTGCAGATCGCCGCCCACGTGCTGCTGACGTTGAAGTCGCCAATGTGATGGGCCATGAAGCTCGCGCGCGGCGAAAACACCGTGAGGTCGGAGCCGCGCTCGCGCATCTTGCTGAGCTGATTATTCTCGATGCTCTCGCGAAGCTCGTCGTCGGTGATGACGAGTTCCGAGACGCGCGGCATCTGTGCGGGGTCCGCGATGCCGGCGATCTGGCGATTGCGCCATGCTTCGAGCGCCTTGGGCGCCGTCGTGTAGTGACCGTGTATGTCGATAATCATGAGGAGTTCTTGAAGAAGGGAAGTGCGCTCGCTCACGCGGGTTCCATGCCGTGGCGATGCTTGAGTTCGTCAGTGATGGCTGAGTGCAGGACCTGAAGCAGATCGCGCGCAGGGTCGGGATGAGCCGCACCCGTGCAAAGCGCGGCGGAGAATGTCGTCACGATCGCGCAGTCGTGCGGCATGGTTCCCAGCACGTCGATGCCGGGCAGATTCATGAGTTCGCTGAGTTGCTGGAAGCCGAGTTCCACGACGCCATCGGCAACAAGCTGGCCGACCGGTACGCCGGGCGCTGCCAGCACGAAGCGATCGGCCATGGCGTCCCGAATCCCCCACGTTTCAAGCAGATTCATGAGGGCCGTGCCGCTCGGTCCCGTGGAATAGCCCACGCTATGCGCGCCGAGCAGCGCTTCGCGCAATGCCTTTGCGTTATGGATCGCGGGATGGGGCGCGCCGGCGCGGACCGCCACGGCGACGTTCGAGCGGGCGACATCGGTCCTGCTGTCGCTCACGAGATGGCCGCTTGCGATCAGTGCGTCGATGGCGTCGCTCGCGAGTACGGCAAGATCGAAGGGATGGCCGTCACGCACGAGCCGCGCGGCATCGACGCCGCCGACAGACCTGAAATGCACGTCGATACCGCGTTGCTCGCGGTATAACGTGCCGATATCGGCGAGCAGCAGGCGGGTCGCCATCGACGAGACGCCGGAAAGTCTCGCGTCGGAACGAACAGAAGCAGCAAAGTTTTCCATGGCCCGATTCTGGCCATTGGGGTATGCATTGCCTAGTACAACGATCCTACTAGCTGCTATAACGATTCGGCATGGGAAACGATCTCGCGCAGCAGCCGGGCGGTCTGCCGCACGAGCCGGCTGGTCGGCTTGTGCGCGGATTCCGCGAGACACAGCGTACTGGTCAGCATGGGGTCCTTGAACGGGCGCAGCGTGAATGCCTTCGGCCGATCCGAGGCGGCAAGCGCTGTCTGGGGCAGTACGGCATGGCCGTAGCCTGCATTGACGAGATCGAGAATGGACGGGACGCTCGAAACTTCCAGGGCGATATTCAGCTTCACCCCGGACATGGCCGCCTGGGTGTCGAGAAGCCGGCGCATCGCGTGAGTGTGTCCGGGAAGAATCAGGGGATAGTCGGCGAGCTGGGAAAAGGGCAGCGGTTTGGCTTTCGCATCGCCACGCGTCGCGCGGCTCACGAGGCCAAGCGCCTCGTCGAGCACGGGCGTGATCTCGATAGCCGGATTGGGTTGGGGATTGTGGATGAGGCCCAGATCCACCCGGCCCATTGCAATCCATTCGACGAGATGGGTCGAAAGCCCCTCGACGATGGCCAGCGATGCAGCCGGCAATTCGCGGCGGAAAGTATCGACAAGGAACGGCGTCAGCCGCCGGGTCATGCTCGGCGGTAGTCCCAGCACGATGTGTCCGGACGGCTCGTCGCGCGCGGCTTCGATGTCTTCGGTGACGCTCGCGACAAGCCGCAGGATGCTCACGCCATGATCGAATAGACGCTTGCCGATTTCGGTCAGGACAACGCCTCGTCCGTTACGGATCAGCAGCGTCGCGCGCAGATCCGTCTCCAGTAGCCGCACCTGACGCGAAAGCGCCGGCTGGGTCATGTTCAGTTGCATGGCAGCCTTGCCGAAGCTGCCCAACTCGGCGACACGAACGAAGTACTCCAGCTGCTTGAGATTCATTTTGCTGTTCGCAAGAGTGGATGCTCCCGATCCCGGGTGCAACGCGGGACATCGGGCACGAAATAAAGGCGCATGCCAGGGGGCACGCGCAAAGCATACTGCAAGTGGATGGCTGCTCCGCGGGAGCGGTTCATGCAACTGAGTCACTACAATAGCGTTCATGGCCGGCGCTCCTCAACGAATGCTGGCTACCAGCCTGAACCCGCAAACACGACATTTCTATTTGGGACCTACAAATTTGGGGGGGGGGGTAATTTAATTTACGTTGAACATATTTTAAGGCTTGGATATCTCAGACCCCGGAGCGCGTGCGGGTCGACGGTAAGGAAGCCGCGGCGCGGCGCCCGTCGCAGCAAGTCCACCTGTATGTCGTGCCGGGTGAGCACCTCATCGCACTCAGCGACGATGGCCACGACGTCGAGGTGACGACGGAGATCGTCGCGCACCCGGACCAGCTGCGACGCTACAGAGTCAGTGTGAGTATGGATACGTTCCGGCTTATCCAGGAGTGACGTGATGACTGGCATCGTGAAGATCGAGATGGAGATTCCACAGGCTGTCTACAATGATCTGCAGGTTGTGGTCGATAGCTGCAACCGGGTTGACCCGAACGAGACGACGCACGGTTCGATGACTGTGCCGAAGTTGCTTGCCATGTTGGCCGAGGACGCGGCTATGACGAATAGCCGGTCCGGTTCGTGGGAAGGCTCCAACATGCAGCAGGTACTCGGCAGCCACGGCTATCAGTGAGGTCGCGCGAGTGGGACAGGTTCGGCGGCGCCGAGCCCAAGGTAATTCGGTACATACTCTCCGCTGCCTGAAAATCCAACGGTGATCGAGTAACCTGCAGGGGGCCGATACAGGAATTTTCTGTCCGTGGGATTAGGAATTTTCTGATTTTTAATAATTCCATATTGTCTGATGTTAATCAGCAACAGGGCATTATTAAGATACCTTGCGCTTTCTCTTACGTGGCATTCTGATTAAATAATCGACACAAGGGGAGTGCATCAATTGGCGTTTTATGGAAAATTTATAATCGATAAGGACAGATCTTCATTGATTATTCCCGGCATTGGTACATTTAAAGCATACTCAGGTGACGGTATCTATCGGAACAAAGGAGGCTGTACTACGGTGCCTGATAATGGTCCGCTTCCAACAGGGATCTATTGGATAGTAGATCGTCCAACAGGCGGATTCAGATCCAGAACTGAAGCGCATGCAAAAGACATCTGGAGCGGCGTAGTCGGCCGACGTACTAATCATGAAGAGTGGTTCGCACTTTATCGTGACGACGGCATTATCGATGACCACACCTGGATTAATGGTGTCGAGCGCGGACAATTCCGCTTGCATCCAGCAGGCGGTCGCGGTCTATCGAAAGGCTGCATTACCCTCCCTGGTTATGCAGATTTCGAAAAAATAAGACGCGCACTCCTGCACACCTTCACTATCCCCGCTCGCAATTCAGGCATTCGTGCATATGGAACGATTGAGGTAACGGCGCATGGCGACACTTGTCCGTAGAATATTTAAAGTAGCGTTATTTATCGGATTATTTCTTCTTTCTGTTCGCTACGTCCATACGTATCCGTTACCGATGCCTGAGGGCCAGATAATGTTCTGGATTGACGCCTCTGACCGACTCGGCATTAGTGACTCCGATAATCTCTATATTCCGACCATGGTCATCATCGATCTGATCGTCGCGATTCTGGCCTACGTGGCGATCCTGAAGCTCTGGAGACGTTACCGGTCTGGTTAATCGTCACCAGTCCTGGCTCGTTCATGGCAGGCTCCGCCGGGTTGCGCGCGGATAGCATGCGCCTCGGGCAGACCTGAACCAGACATTTCTATTTAGCGGAAACCCTACATCTGAACTTGGGACTCACAAATTTTGTCGAGGCCAGATTGAAATGTCCGGTTTCTGGCTAGATAGAAATGTCCGGTTTCACATTGGTTTTGGTCCTGTTTCTTTTTATGTTTGTGGGTTGGGGCGGCGCAGCCGCCC